>JAITQR010000058.1 GCA_031288815.1 Treponema sp. | reverse complement strand
CTTTTTCAATAGCGGCGGCCGGCCCCGAACAGCGGAACCTTTTTCAAAATGTCAAATTTCGGAAAACAGGCTTGCCCTTAGCGGGCTTTGGGCCGTTTCTCCCGAAACCCCAACTATTGGCTGGCAGGCAACCGGCCAACCGGATTGTCGAAGAAGTCCAATTTTCAAGGAAACCCCCGCGGGAAAGCCTCCGGAAAATAGATTGATCAAAAACAAAAGGCCCTATATACTGGTACCGATCTAGTCATAATATGGCGTTTTCATCACCCAGGCTTTGGAACGGACATTGGTATAAGCTGATGTTGGCATAGTGTTACTCAGATAAAGAGGTGAATTATGAAATTATCTTTAAAAGTATCCTTAATCGTTGGGGGGCTGGTTCTTTTTTTTATGGTTGGCCTGGCCATTGTCTCCGACGCGATAGCCTCGGGAATTATAGCGGAAATCGCGAAAAAATCCCTGCAAAGCCAGTCGAAAATCGCGGCCCAGCTTATCTCCGGGAGCATCGTCAAGGCGGAGCTCAATGTGCTCTACGAACTGGCGAACCGCGCCCGGACCAAAACCATGGACTGGGCGACCCAGCGGGAGAGTCTTCTCCCGGACATTGACCGCCACGGGTATCTGGATTTCGGCATTGTCGGCCCGGACGGTATAGCCCATTATATCAAGGATGAGAGCGTCTCGATACTTGGGGACCGGGACTACATCATAAAATCCCTGGCTGGGGAATCGGTCATTTCGGATGTCCTTGTCAGCCGGGTAAGCGGTAGGCCGGTGGTGATGTTCGCCGCTCCCATTTTTGTCGACGAGAAGGTGGCGGGGGTCCTTATCGGGAGGCGGGACGGCGCGATCCTCTCGGATATGACCAAAGAAATTGTCATGGGGAAGACCGGTTACGTCTATATGATCAACTCCCAGGGTACGGTTATCTGCCACCCCGATACGGATCTGGTGTACAACCAGTTTAATCCGATAGAAGAGGCGGAAAAGGATCCTTCCCTGCGGCCCCTGGCGCTCTTTTTTGAGAACATACTGCGTAACAGCGGTGAAGTTGCCGAATACACGTTTGACGGAAAATCCCATATCGGCGCGGGAGAGAAGGTCCCCAACACGGACTGGTATCTGGTTGGAACCGAGGAAAAGGATGAATATTTCCTCGAGATAAGAGAGATGTTGAAAAAAACCCTCATCATCGCCGGAACGGCGGCTGTTGTCGCGGTTTTCATCTTCATATCGGTATTGCGCTTCTCCCTTATCAGGCCGATCAAAGAAATCGTGGTGGCGGCAATATCCCTGGCGAACATGGAGTTTGACATTGATATTCCCCGGGACCGGAAAGATGAAATCGGGGACGTACAGCGGGCCTTTCATACCATCCGGGATGAACTTAAAAAGACCATCACCGACATCAACAACGAACACCTGGGGCAAAAGAACGTCAGCGGCAACCTCCATGTCTCCATCCGGGAATCTTCCGACGGCCTGGGGGTTATCGCCCGCAACATGGATTCGGTGCAGAGTAAAACCGACGCCCAGATGGACTCGGTGGTCCAAACCGCCGATTCGGTGGAAGGTATCATTAAGCATATCCGCTCCCTGGAAAACGCGGTGGATGTTCAGGCCGATACCATTTCCCGGTCTTCCGAATCCATCGAACAGATGGTGGGCGATATTGACTCCGTCCGCACGGTGGTACATCAGGCCCACGGGACAACAGGAAACCTCAGCAGATCCTCCGAGGCGGGCCGGAAGATGCTGAATAACCTTACGGAAGAACTCGCCCGGATCGCGGATCAATCGGCGTTTCTGGAAGAGGCCAACGCGGCTCTGGTAAATATCGCGGCCCAGACCTACATTCTCGCCATGAACGCGGCCATAGAAGCGGCCCACGCGGGGGAAGCGGGAAAGGGATTCGCGGTGGTGGCCGGGGAAGTACGGAGCCTCGCGGAACTGTCGAACAAGGAATCCGCGTCTATTTCCACCGAAATAAAAAACATGAGGAACGGCATCGAAAAGATACGGCAGGTATCCACCGAAACCGTCGATACCCTGGGCAGCATGTTTACCGAAGTAACCGACATGCAGGCTTCCCTGAATTCGGTAAATACCGCGGTGGAAGCCCAGGCGTCCAATGGGGCCCAGGTACTCAAGGCCTTATCGGGTCTGCAGGAAACGACCGAACAGGTTCGTACCGGTTCCGACGAGATACAAAAAGAAAGCGACGCCATCCATAATGTGGTAGAAAGCCTGAAAAATATATCAAAGGACGTAAACGACAGTATCCTGGATGTACAAAAGGCAAGCAAGAGAATTGCCGACTCTCTTGATATCGCGCAGAAAATTGCCGAGGGGCATTATCTTATGCCGCCGGAACAATCTTAACCTTTTAACAACGGAGGTGTGGTTATGCTGTTTACAAAGACCAGAAAAAAAGAGGAAATGACGGAGTCGGCTCCCCGGGCGCCCCGCTATGGCTGTATCGTCAGGGTCGGCATTAACGGCTTTGAGGGTGAAGCCATTCTGAGCAATATCAGCAGCGGTGGATTCCTTATGGAAAGCAGAACATACGCGGCAATTACCGTGGGCGATCGTTATACCATCCAGATAAAACCAGAATCCGAATCCGGCTTAAAACTCTTCGAACTGGGGGTAGAGGTCCGCTGGATACGGAGCACCGAGACCAAGTTCAGCGCCGGCTTTCTGGTTATCAGGCCTCCCGTCAACAGGTTCTTTGAGAAATACCTTGACTATATAAAAAGCAAAAACCGGAATTAAGGGTATCGTGGTGGAGTCGTCCGGGTCCTTGCGCGGCGGGGAATCTTTTTCTTTACGCGAAATTGGGGTGTTTCCCGGTATTGGTTTGGGGGCGTAGCGTGTCCTGGGCAATCGTACTGTATTTTTTAAGCATCATCGCTCTGGGCTTGGGGATCCGCATGGTATATATAGGCAGGAAGTCCGGCAGGGTATCCTGGACGCTGCCGCTCCTGTCCCTCAACACGGCAATCTGGATTGCCGGCGTTGCCACGGCGACGGGAAGCCGTTCCCCCCTTGTCGTCGCCGCCAGTCTTACCATAACCGAGATTTGCATAAACACTGCGTTCCCCCTGATAACCTGGTACCAGGCCGGGACGGTCTATAAAAGCCGGTTAATCCGAAGGATGCTATGGCCGCAATTGTTTACCGTTCTCCTCATAATTTTCCTTATCTTTTTCTGGGGATACCGGGAGGTGGAATATATAAACGGAGAGATAACGCTGATTCTGGTAAAAAACCCGGCTTTCTACTTTGCCCTTCTTTACAGTATAGTCTCCCCTCTTTTAACTATTTTTACTATCACATGGATGATAATGCACCTGGGATATACCCGGGATTTTCGTCAAGGCATATTGTGGATTGTGGGTTTTTCTAACGCCATTGTATGGCTGGTGATACGCTTTTATTTCCCCGCCACTTACCGGTACGGGTGTTTCGTGGTGTTCTGTATCCTCATATACGGCTATTTTTACAACGATCATTACCGGCCCGCGATAATTACAACGGCCAATCTGGCGGATTATATCTATTCCATGGCAAAAACCCCGCTCTTGGTTTTGGCCCAGAACGGAAAGGTACTCCTAGCAAACAGCAGCGCCCTCTCGTTTTTTGAAAAACCCCGGGCCGGACTTATCGAGACGGACATAAGGGACATCCTGGATTTCGGGGACAAAACGCTGGTTTTCGCGAAAACCGCTTCGGCGGGAAACCGGATCAGCCGGATTGGGGCAAGAGCCCTGAACAGCAACACTAGATGCGAAATAGACATTAGCTATATATATGACAAATACAAAGAATTCTACTGCGCCATACTGTTTATCACCGATGTAACCGATAAGATAAACCTTATCGACGAACTTGAAGAGGCTAAACGCAGGGCGGATCTGGCGAACGAGGCAAAGAGCGCCTTTCTGGCCAATACCAGCCACGAGATCCGTACCCCCATGAACGCCATTGTCGGCATGTCGGAGCTGATCCTCCGGGAAAACGTATCCCCGAAAGTTTACGAATATACCCTGGGTATAAAGCAGGCGGGGGAGAATCTCCTCTCCATCATCAACGACATACTGGACTTTTCAAAGATAGAATCGGGCAAGATGGAGATCCTTCCCGTCAATTACCATCTCGGATCCCTCGTTAACGACGTGATCAACATCATCCGCATCCGGGCCATGGAGAAGTCTCTGGTCTTCGTCACCAATATTGATTCCGGTCTGCCCGACGACCTTTTCGGGGATGAAGTGCGGATCAGGCAGGTGCTGCTGAATCTGCTGGGGAACGCGGTAAAGTATACGGACCGGGGCTATATCAAGCTTTCCATTACGATGGAAGGGGACGAGAATTTTACGGAGCCGGGCGGCAATCCGGCGGATGGGCGCTTTGTGCTGAAAATGAACGTCGAGGACTGCGGTGTTGGGATAAAAGAAGAGAATCTGGACAAGGTGTTCGGGGAATTTATCCAGGTTGACATGACGGCCAACCGGGGCATTGAGGGGACCGGGCTCGGGCTTCCCATCGCCAAGCGGCTCTGTAACGCCATGGGGGGTGACGTAACGGTACGCAGTGTCTACGGAGAGGGAAGCGTCTTTACCGTCTGGATTCCGCAAAAGGCGCGTTCGGGCAAACGGTTTGCCGCGGTTGAAAATCCCGGGGAAAAGACGGTGCTGATCTGCGAAAACCGGACGACCAGCGCCGATTCCTTATGCTGGTCCCTGGACAACCTGGGGGTTTCTTATACCCTGACGGACTCGGAAGAGGCGTTTCTGGAGGCTCTGCGCGGGGAAAGGGATCGTAAAAAGTACGGCTTTGTGTTTGTGGCCCAGGCCCTGTATGAAAAGATCCGGCGCCGCCCGGAGGCCGGGGAACTTGGTTCCCGTCTGGTATTGCTGGCCGATTACGGCTCCGAGGCGGGTATCCGCGATATCAGCTTTCTCAACATGCCGGTACACACCTTGTCTGTCGCGAATACCCTGAACCATAAAAAGGAGACGAGAAACGGCGGCGAGAAGGAGAAGGCCTCCGTAAAATTTACGGCCCCCTCCGCGCGGGTACTTATCGTGGACGACATGGTCACTAACCTGAAAGTCGCCCAGGGTCTCCTCCTGCCCTACAATCTGACAACCGATATCTGCACAAGCGGCGCTGTTTCAATAGAACTAGTTAAGAAAAATAAATACGACCTGGTGTTTATGGATCACATGATGCCCGGCATGGACGGCATTGAGACAACCGCCGCCATCCGGGCTTGGGAAAAAGAGCGGCAGGGACAAAAGGATTTTGCGCCGGAGGCGCGGATGCCAATTATCGCCCTTACCGCCAACGCCATGTCCGGGATGAAGGAAATGTTTCTGCGGCAGGGATTCGACGATTACCTGGCCAAACCGATTGAGATGCTTAAACTGCACGGGATCCTGGAAAAATGGCTGCCCCCGGGGAAACGGATCCGGGGGAAGGAGAACGCGGCGCTTAAGGACCCTGGGCGGCCCTCCCTGTTTGAGGGGAAAAACGCCGGGGGCATCGATCTTGCCGAGGGAATGAAACGCTACGGGGACGACTCCATGTATCTGGAAATTCTCCGTTCCTGCGCCGCGGCCATACCGGATTTTCTTAATACCCTCCGTGGCCTTTCAAGGGAAACCCTGGACACCTACATAATCACGGTCCACGGGATAAAGGGAGTGAACTACCAGATCTGCGCCGACGAGGCGGGCAGGGAGGCCAAGGTTCTGGAATGGGCCGCCAAGGCGGGGGATTGGGAAACTCTGGAAGCCCGCAACGGCGCTTTTATCAAAACCATGGAAACCCTGCTGGAAAACCTGAGCCGCCTTTTGGCGGAACTGGGCGAAGATCCTCTTGACGGGAAAACCAGTGACAGGAGAAGTGTCATGAACGAACAGAAAGCGAAAAAGATTGTTCTGGCGGTGGACGATATGCCGCCGAATCTTGCCGCCATCAGAACAATCCTCTGCAACGATTTTGACATCCGGCTCGCCAAATCCCCTCTGGCGGCCCTGGGTATGCTGAATACCGTCAGGGTGGATCTGATACTGCTGGATGTGGAAATGCCGGAAATGTCCGGCTTTGAATTTCTGGAAAAGCTGCCCGGTAACGCGGGGCGGCCTCCCGTTATTTTTATTACTTCCCATGAAACGCCGGATCTGATCGCCCGAATACTTTCCAGCGGCGCCGCTTACATGGTGAAGCCGATTGTTCCCCAGGTGCTGCTGGACAAGGTCAATTCGGCGCTTGCGGCGGCGGAAGAAAACAATTCCATGCCGCGGTAGCGGCCCGCGGGTACTGTTTCCGTTCTACTATGTCCCACGAGATCCGTACCCCCCTCAACGCTATCCTGGGCCTTTCGGAGCTGGAGGTACGGTTTTCAATAGGCTGGGAACAGGAAGGGAATGACGAGTGGCTTATCCGCCGGCCGCTGGAACAGGCGGAAAACTTCGATTACGACGCCATGCATAAGCGGCCGGAGGAGTTTTTGGGGAAATAGGGGCCGGGCCTTGCTATTACCGGGGATTGCCTTTATCCTAGTTTGTGAGGAATCTATCCGCGGGACTAATTTGTATGATAAAAATGCTGACTGCTCATACTTTCGAGATAGATGATAAGGAAGCCGCGGTTCAGGATATTCTTAAGCAACTGCGAGGCGGGGATTTCTTATTAAAAAATACGGTTGGGCTTTTGTTCTGTTACCTGGATTTTATCGAATCGGGCGTGGCGGAGGCCGTCTGTAAGGCCCTGCCCTTCGATGTTCTGGGCTGTACCACCCTGGGAGCGGCGGCGCCGGGCCTGATGGGCGATATTATCCTTAGCCTGACGGTTTTCACCAGCGACGACATCGAATTCCATACGGCTCTTTCCGATCCCCTTACGGAGGAGGAAGAAGGGCGGCTTGTCAAGGTATACCGGGAAGTGTCGGCCCCCCTGCGGGGACCCCCTGCCTTGATCCTGATCATTGTCCCCTCTCTCTTTAACCTGGCGGGAGACACGGTGGTCCATGTTCTGGACCGTGAATCCCAAGGGGCTCCCGTTTTCGGTACCGGCGCGCGGGACGCCGACACAAAAATAAGGGAACCCCGGACCATCTACCGGGGAAAGGCCTATTCCGATCGGATGCCCTTGCTGCTCTTCTCGGGGAACCTGTCGCCCCGTTTCTTTGTTGACTCTGTCTGGGGCTACAATGTCTACAGCCGGAAGGCCCTGGTTACCGCCGCGGA
>JAITQR010000360.1 GCA_031288815.1 Treponema sp. | reverse complement strand
GCTTGTCCATCGAACCGAAGGTTCGCGCCAACCGGGTTTTGGAACAAGCTCACCTCTTACTGTTTCCAAGCGTTTGTTGTCCGGAAACCGAAGTTTCCGGGCAGGCCTAATACATCTTTACGGGGCTCTTCCAGTCTTCCGCCTTCAGCCCCTTCTCCACCGCGATACGCTTGCCCTCGGCGGCCCAGAGAAGGCCCCGCTTCATAAGCTCCCAGGCCTCAGGAATGTTAAACACGTCGTCATGGTGCCCCAGGGCGTTGTAGAAGACCCTGCCGTAGCCCCATTTCCGTGTCCAGACCTGGGGAACATCCACTTCGCCGTTGGCCGAGTGGTACCACCTGACCGTGGGGAAACGGGTGGTGGCCAGCACTTCGTTGGCCGGATCCACATGGAGGTAATATTGCTCGGAGCTTACCTCGAAATCGCCTATCCCGTCGGTAAGGGGATTGGACTTGCTGATAATGTTTACCTTGTATTTGGTACCGTCCCCGCCGGGGTGGGATACCCAGTTGGCCCCGGTCATGAACTGGTATTCAATATTGCTGCGGAAGGCGTCGCACATACCCCCGTGGTTGCCGGCTAATCCCACGCCTCCTCCTACCGCTTCAAGGAGGGGCTCAAAAAAACCATAGCCCAGGGGCTCCTTGCACATGGTCCATATCGGAATAAAAAGATCCAGGGCCAAAAGCCGATCCTTGTCTTTGAGAACCTCCAGGCTCTCTTCCACGCTGACCTCAAAGCCCTCGGATTCAAGGAACTTCCTGAAACGCTGGCTCACCAGTTTGGGCTCGTGTCCGTCCCAGCCGCCGCAAAGAATCAACACCTTTCTCTTCATCGTCGAACCTCCATTCAAATTCGCTCAAGAGACTTTCCCACAACTACGGTTTTGGGAAAATTTCGCTATAGACGCGGGTCAGAGAATCCCGGGGCGACTCCCCGTCATTTTGCCGCCAGAACCGAGGCGGAGCTGGTACCGATCCGGCCGGCCCCGGCCTCAATGAACGCGGCCATATCTTCCCGGGTTCTGATGCCCCCGGCGGCCTTTATCTTTACCTCCGGGCCGATATGGGCCTTGAAGAGCCGGATGTCCTCCAGTACCGCGCCGGCGCTGCCGAAGCCGGTGGAGGTCTTGATGTAATCCGCCCCGGCCCGGGTAACGGTTTCGCAGAGGCGGATCTTTTCCTCCTCCGTAAGGTAACAGGTTTCCACAATAACCTTGAGGATATGCCCGGCGCAGGCTTTTCGCAAAAGCCGGATCTCCTCTTCCACCCAGTCGAAACGGCCGCTCTTTACGTCGGCGATGTTGATCACCATGTCAATCTCGCCGGCGCCGCTCAGAATGGCCCGTTGGGCCTCCAGAACCTTCGCCGCGGCAATCGAATAACCCAGGGGGAAACCGGCGACCGTACAGATGTTGAGTTTGTCGCCGAATTCCTCACGGGCCGCTTTCACGTAGCAGGGGGGGATACATACCGACGCGGTACGCCACCGGAGGGCTTCGCCGCAGAGTTTTACAATTTCCCGCCAGCTCACCGTGGGCTTAAGCAGGGTATGGTCGATACAGGAGAGAATTTCCGCGTCCGTCATGATTACCGTTTATAATACACCGGCCGGGGGCTCTGTACAATCGGGTTGTCCGGAAACTTCGGTTTCCGGACAAGCGCCCGGGAACAGGCGGGGCTCAGCCTTTAACCGCCCCGGCCATCATTCCTTTAACCAGTTTATCCTGCCCGAAGACGTACAAAAGAATAACCGGCAGGGAGGAAAGAACAAGCAGGGCCATGATAAGGGGAGTGTCCATACTGTACTGGCCCTGGTATTCCCAGATTGCCAGCGGCAGGGTACGGCTGTCCTGGGACTGGGTAAGCACCATGACAAAAATGAATTCGTTCCAGATAACAACCCCGTTGTAGATGGCAAGCGTGGCGAGCCCGGATCGGGAGAGGGGGAAGATCACCTTAAAAAAGGTGGCGAATTTCCCGCAGCCGTCAATTTCCGCGGCCTCCTCCATTTCCCGGGATATCCCCTGCATAAAGGCGGTGAGGATAAAGATCGACATGGGAAGGTGGAAGGCCACCTGGGGGCCGATGATGCCGGCCAGGGAATCGTAAACCCCCATGCGGATGCAGAGAATAAAAATCGGGATCAGGGTGACATGGATGGGGATGGACATGGTGGCCACTATGGCGCTGAATATGGGCTTGTTAAGCAGGAAGCGCATCCGGGCGAGGGGGTAGGCGGCGCAGGCGCTGATCAGCAGGGTCAATGTCAGGGTAACCGCCAGGACAATAACGCTGTTGAAAAAGTATTTGTAAAAGCCTCCCCGCATCACGCCCGCGTAGTTCGCGAAGCTGAATTCCTCCGGCGGGGCGAAAAGACCCCCGGTGATGAATTCGCCGGAATTCTTCATCGAGGTGAATACCTGAAACAGGAAGGGCGCGCCCGCGATTACCAGCCAGAAAACGGCAAAGATAATCGCCAGCAGCCACAAAAAGGAAAATTGTTTCCCCCTTCCCGCCGACTGTTCGCTGTTTTTCATGATTACAACTCCGTCTTCCGGTTCAGAATCCCTATGGTGACAAGGGCCACCAGGGTGATGAGGATGAACATTCCGCTGGCGAGGGTAGCCCCATAGCCCATGTTGTAACGCACAAAAGAAGTTTTATACATCATGGTAGCCATCAGCTCCGTGGCTACCCCGGGGCCTCCCCCGGTCATCACGAAGATAAGATCGAAATATTTAAGGGAACCGATAATCGAGAGGGTCATTCCCGAAACCACCGTGGGCCGCAACAGGGGAAGCGAGACCTTCCAGAAATACTGCATCCGGGTAGCGCCGTCTATGCTGGCCGCCTCGTAAAGTTCCACCGGAATGGTACCGTAGGCGGCAAGGTAGAGGACCATATAAAAGGGGATATACTGCCAGCACACAACCCCGATAACCGTATAAAGGGCTACCCTGGGGTTCCCCAGAAGATCTACCCCGCCGCCGCCAAAGAGTTTGGAGATCGACGCGAAGATCCCGTAATTCGCGTCCAGGGCGTACTTGAAAAGCACGCCGATGGCCACGGAGGAAAGCAGGTAGGGCAGGAACCATACCACCTTGAACACCACCCCCTTCCTCTCGGTTACGTCAAGAAAAGTCGCCAGGGCCATGGCAAAGGGTACCTGGAAAAGGAGGGAGAGGAACATTATCTTAATATTGTTGCTAAAGGCTTTCCAGAAATTAACATCTTTTATAAGCTGGAGCCAGTTCTCCATGCCGGTAAAAACCCGCTGCCGGCCCATCCCGTTCCACCGCATGGTACTGGTGAGGAAGGATTCTATAATCGGGTAAACAACAAAAACGGCGAGAAACAACAGCGCGGGAAACAGGAAAACGGCGGCCGCTATACGAACCGCCCGCTCTTGGGCGTAACGGAGGGAAATATGTTTCGCTCCAACCATAAGTTTTTCCCCCAAAGTAAGAAAAATTACGTGTCCGGGAAGAGCCCGGACACACCACACCGTTACCGCTATCTTTTAAGGTATGCCGCCTGGGCGTCCTGCAGCTGCTGGGCCGCGGCCTGGGGGCTCAGGGTAAGGCCGAATATCTCCTGGCTGGTAACTTTGTGAACGTCCGCTACCTCCGGCGACAGGGACTGGTCGTACCAAAGCTGCATATCCGGGGCGGATTCCACCTGGGCAAAGAGTTCGGCCAGGATGGGATCTTCCAGGGTAATGCCCTTGAGAGGCGGAATCCGGCCGGCGGCGAGGATGTCCTTGGTTCCTTCCTCGTCGACAAAATGGGTGATAAGCTCGAAGGTCTTGTCGGGATGCTTGCTGGAAGCGGCTACGTGGTAGAAGTTGTCCCCTACCGTACCGATTACCGTATCAGGGTTACCGGCGCCTTCTTCGTCCCGGGGGAATTTGAAGATCCCCATCTTGGTTTCCTTGTATTCGGCTTTCTCCGTGATAACGGTGGAATTGAACCAGCTTCCCATAAGGTGCATGGCCGCCTCGTCCCGGTAGAGAATCTGCCGGGCCTGGCCGGAATCCTCGTCAAGGCCGTTAAACCCGGTGTTGAAGTACCCTTTCTTCACCCAGTCCTGGATCTTTTCCCCCGCGTAGATAAAGGCGGGATCGGTAAAGCTGCCCGAACCGTCCACCGCCTTGATAAAAGGCTGTACCCCGCCCCGGCGGGTGGCAAGGAACATAAAGTACATGGAACCGGTCCACTGGGTTTTGTTCGCCAGGGCGAAGGGGATAATCCCGTTTTTCTTGAGGGTATCGCAGATCGCCTCAAGCTCCCGGATGGTGCCCGGAACCCGCAGATTGTACTTGGCGAAAATTTCTTTGTTGTAGAACATGGTGCATACCGACACATTGGACATGGGAACGCCCCAGAGCTTCCCTTCGTAGGTAACCTGTGCGACGGCCGCGTCAAGAAATTTACCCTTAAAATTATTGGCGTTCATGTAGGAAGTAAGATCCACGATAGTTCCGTTCTTGGCATACTCATACATGGGCCCGCCCGACCAGGAGAGAAAAGTATCCGGCGTCTGCCCCGAGTTCATGGCCACCGCCAGTTTCTGCTTGTAGGCGTCATTGACGATAAGGGTAAGGTTTACTTTGACATCAGGATTATCTTTATTAAACCGTTCGATGACGCCGTTCATCCGCCGCGGCCCGTCCCCCGTCGTCTGGGTGGACCAGAACTCCAGGCTTACCGGCTCGGCGGCTTGCCGCGCGGCGGACTGCCCCGTTTGGCCGCGATTGCAGGAAATCACCATAGCCGCGGCCGCCAGCGTCAAAAGCCCGAAGACCGCTATTTTTTTTGTTGTGTGCATAGTTCCTCCTAAACAACATTTCTGATGTAAAGCCCCCGGGCCTCTACATAATTTTTGCGCGTGATGAATTAACGTAATTCCGTCAATAAAAATTATTGGATCATTTATTCGGCATGTCAATAAATTTTTACAATTTTGTCAAAAAAATCCTGTTTCGGCAAAATTGTCCATTATCAAAAATTATGCCGGCCCTACAGCTCGTCCTTCCGGATAATCCCCGGCAGGGGTATGTGGTTAAGGCTTATCACCGGTATCCCCTCAAATTCGGCCCACCGTGTCCCTTCGGTGAGGAC
>JAITQR010000218.1 GCA_031288815.1 Treponema sp. | reverse complement strand
CGGGAACACCGCCTGGAAGAGGCGCTGGTGAGCCTGGTTACCGACGATTAGGAATCGTGCGCTGCTCTCTGGCGGGTTAGGCGGGCAAACCGGACGCCGTGTTTCCGCCCGATTATCCCTTGACGGATCCACCAATCATTACACCCCGGGCGAAGTATTTCTGTAAGAACGGATATACCGTCGAAAGCGGAATTGAGACGCGCTTTGACGACAAAATCAGGTTTCAATCCCGGCAAGAAAGCCAGGGAGGCCCGGCTCAGGCGCGCCATGAGCGGACGCGCATACATTGCAATATTGCCTCAAACGTGTTATGCTGATTTTCAGAATCGTCCTCTTGATTAAGGACAAAATGCAAGGAGTTGTTATGAAGAAAATATTTCCCCTGATTGCCGTCTTGTTCCTGGCCTTTTTGGTTTTAGGCTGCAAGAGCCAGCCCGCTTCGGGCGGATCGGCCCAGGTGGTTCTTCCGCCCTGGATCAACGAGGTGCCTCCGGAAGACACCCTTTGGGGAATCGGTAATGCCAGGCAGTCCAACGGTCAAATGTCCATGACCTTGGCCGAAACCCGGGCCAGGGCGGATATTGCCCGCCAGCTTAGCACTATCGTTGAGGGCATGATCACCGACTATACCCGGGACGCGAACGTGGGGACCGCCAACCAGGCGAGCCTCGGCCTCCAGGAGTCGATCAACCGGCAGCTTTCCCAGGCCCAGTTGACCGGGTCCCGGAGGGATCAGCTCTGGACCGCTCCGGACGGCACGTTCTGGGCCAGGGTGGTATACAACAAGGCGGCCGCCGCCAAATTCGCCGCCGATTCCATTAAAAACGTGATAGACAACGAGGCGGCCCGCTACGCGGAATTTAAGGCCATGGAGGCGGCGAAAATGATGGATGAGCAGCTCTCCAAATACAAGTCCGATCCGAATAGAGCGGTTACCCCTTAAGCGCTTTGCCGCCGGCCCGTAAAACCACCTGACGCTGTCCATCCCGGTTGTTTTTCCCTTTTACCCGCGCGGGATTTTCCGCCGGTTCGGACGCCGGGTCTTTACCGGACGCCGCCGGCGGTTTTTTCGTCCCCGGCGCTCAAGACCCCGGGGGAACCTTAAACGAAAATCCGGTTTTGGGGGTTCCCGGGGTCTTGGGATACTGTCCTCCGCCTCTTCCCCGGAGGGGACGGCGGGGCGGAAGGGATGTAAGGCTGTCTCAAAACCCGGATGGTTTTGAAACGGCCTTGTTGAGCATAAAGACGGAAAAGATTTACAGGAGGAAAATTGATGAAAAAAAAGGCTCTGTTTCCGGTTTTCTGTATTGTCTTGGCGATACTAAGCGGCTGCGCTTCGACGCCCAAGGTAAGCCGGGTGAACCCGGGCACGGTAGTGGATCTAAGCGGTTACTGGAATGACAGTGACGTTAAGATCGTTTGCGAAAGTCTCGTTAAGGATTGTCTCGATGACCCCCGGATGAGCGTGGCGCTGGCCCAAATGGGAAGACTCCCGGTGTTCCTGGTAGGCCCTTTCCGGAATGAAAGCGATGAACATATCGACACCAGCATTATCGCCGATATCATGGAGCGCGCTATTTTCAACAGCGGCAGGGCGGACTTTGTGGCCGGAGGGGCAACCAGGGAAGCCCTGCGGGCCGAGCGTCTGGATCAGCAGGGAAACGCCGGCGAGGCGACCGCCAAAGCCCTGGCTAACGAAACCGGCGCGGATTTCCTGCTTACCGGATCGGTCAAAACGGTGGTTGACCGGGCGGGGAATACCTCTGTCCGCACCTATTTTGTCGGGGCGGAGATTACCGATCTCGAAACCAACAAGCGGCTCTGGCTGGGCAGCAACAACGAAATCAAAAAAGTAATTAAACAGCCGGGGGCGAAGCTCTAAAAGGAAAGGCATGAAGCCCTTAGCTTTTTCCCTTGTCGTATTCCTGTTTTTTTCCTGCGCTTCCGCGCCTTTCGCCCGGGTCGACGGGAAGGTGGAAGCCGGTGATTATACCGGCGGCGTCACCCTTCTGGAAAAGGAAAAGAGAGCCCTCTATACGGGCCGGGATACCGTTTTGTACTACCTGGACAAGGGTCTGCTGGCCCATTACGCCGGTCTTTACAAGGATTCGTCGGATCTGCTTGAATCCGGGGAACGGGCCATAGAGGCGGCTTTTACCAAAAGCATCAGCCAGGAAATCGGCTCCTACCTCGTGAACGATACTACCAGGGATTACGACGGGGAAGACTACGAAGACATCTACATCAATACTTTTAACGCTTTGAATTACTACCACCGCGGCGAGCTTGAGGACGCCATGGTGGAAATCAGGCGGATGAGCAACAAACTCCAGTACCTCTCCGTCAAGTACGGCGCCGTCATTACAGACCTTCAGAGAAAAGCCCTGGAGGAACAGGTGGTCGTCCCCCCGGGCGAAAACGCCCCCTCCCGATTTTCCGATTCCGCCCTTGCCCGGTATATAGGCATGCTGTTTTACCGGGGAGACGGCCGCCGGGACGACGCGCGGATCGACGGGGATAGGCTGCGGACGGCTTTCGCGAACAGTCCGGAAGTATACCGCCATTCGGAACCTTCTTCCCTCGGCGAGGAGCTGAATATTCCCGGCGGGATGGCGCGGCTTAACGTGATCGCCTTCGGCGGCCTTTCCCCGATCAAGGAGGAGGAAACCCTGCGAATACCCATACCGCCGGCGCGGTATATTAAAATAGCCCTGCCAAAGATGGTATCCCGCCCCTCGGAGATACGGCGGATTGAGGTAGCCCTGGATGGCGGGGAACGCTTCACCCTCGAGCTTCTTGAGGACATTGAGGCGGTAGCGCGGGAAACTTACCGAAAAAAGGAACAGGTTGTTTATCTTAAAACGGTTATCCGCGCTACCGTCAAGGGCGTTACCTCTTCCGTTTTGGACGCGGCCGCGGCGGATCAGAACGGCGGCGTGGGTCTGATTCTCAGTCTTCTGAGCCTGGGCGCCCAGGTTTACGCGGAAGCCAGCGAACAGGCGGATCTCCGGATTTCCCGTTATTTTCCGGGGAAGGCGTATGTGGGGGGGATAAACCTCGCGCCGGGAGTATACTCTTTTTCGGTAACTTACTACGGTCCATCCGACAAGCCCCTCGCCGTTTTCAGGTACGCGGATGTGCCGGTTCGGGAAAACAGATTGAATTTAACGGAGGTTGTATGTCTAAGATGACCATTCCGCTGGTATCCGCGGTAATACTGCTGCTTGGAACCGCCTGCGCCGGGCCGCCGGCTGTCCGGGGAGGCGGGCCTTCCGCCGCGGAACGGGCGTCCGCGGAACAGGAGGCGGTTGCGGCCGCCGCCGCCGCTGCCGCGGTCATGCGGAACGGGGGCGGGGCTCCGGGCTCTTCAGAGGCCGCCCCAAACGCCGGCGGGGCTCCGTCAGGGGTTTCCCCCGTTCAGGACGGGCAAGCCTCTTCCGAAGCGGCCGGCGGCGGGGAGCGGAACCGTCCCCGGCCGGTCTGGGTTTCCTCGCCGGACGCTGTTTACAACCGTAACGTTTATATCGCCCAGGTGGGTAACGGCGCCGACCGGGGCCTGGCGGAGAAAGACGCCCTTGCCCGGCTGAGCGCCTATTTCAGGCAGAACATACAGGGCGAACAAACCAGTTCCACCAGATACCGGGAGGCGATACGCGACGGTGTGGTGGATTCCTATTCGGAAGATACGACCCTTATCAATACTATCCGGACTTCCCTTGAACTTGAGTCCCTGGTTGGCGCGGAGATAGCGGATTACTGGTTTGACGGCGGATCCGTTCATTACGCGGTGGCGCTTATGGAAAAGGCCAAGGTTTCGGTTATCTACGCCGACATGATCAGGGCAAACCGGGAACTGATAAAGGCCCTTACCGCCATGACCGGCGAGGAAAAGTACACCATGGACGGGTATGCCCGGTATCGGCTTGCTGCAAACATCGCCGAGGTCAACAGTATCTATGGGAACGTCCTTTCCCTGGCGGGAAGCGGCGGAACCGGTATTGTCCCGGACAAGCCGGAACAGGGCGCCGATTTCCGCCTTGAAGCCGCGAATATCACCAAAAACATCCCCGTAGAGGTGCGGGTGGCGAACGACCGTTCAAGCCGTATCGCCAGCGCCTTCTCCCGGGCCCTGGGCGGGGCGGGTTTCAGGACAGGAACCCGTAATTCCCCCTATGTGTTGGAGGTGAAAGTCTCATTCACGCCGGTGGATCTGCCGAACAACCAGCCGCAGTACAAGTTTGTGCGCTATGTGGTGGACGCGAACCTTGTGGAGGCCGCTTCCGGCGATGTTCTTCTTCCCTACAACATCAACGGACGCGAGGGGCATCTGAATATTTCGGAAGCGGAAAACCGCGCGGCGGCGGCGGCGGAAAAGAAAATCGGCGCGGAATACGAAAACACCCTTAACGCTTACCTGGACGGACTCCTGCCTTTAAAGAAGTGAGGCCCGCCGGCGGGGGGAACCTATGGGTTATTCAGAAGTCACCGGGCTTTCCTGTGTTTACGAGAACAAGGCCAAGGTCCTGCACGACATCAGTTTCCCGGTGGAGAAGGGGAGCTGCCTCTTGGCCTAGGCGGCTTGTTCGACAACCAACCGGGTTGTTGAACAAGTCTATTGACTTGAGCCGCCGGCAACTGTTACCTTTAAGATGACCGGATGGTCCTGGGCGCGGCATGAAGCGGCGCTTAGGGTTCTCCCATGAAGGGAAATTGGTCTGAAAAATCCAACAGGAGTTTTTAGAGATCTTCTTGTTTATCCCGGGGGAAATTTTGCCTGAAACCATTCTTTCCGATTCACCGGTCCAGCCGATCGATGAAAAATACCAGCGGCTTATCGATCTGATCTCCTCCCTGGGAAAGGCGGCGGTTGCCTTTTCCGGCGGCGTGGACAGCTCTTTTCTCTGCCACGCCGCGGCGGCGGCCCTGGGGAGGAACGCGCTGGCCGTCACCATCGTCTCGCCCATGCTCCCGAAAAGCGAAATCGACTGCGCCAGGGACATAGCCGGACGGCTTGGCATTGAACACATCCTTGTTGAGGAATCCGAAATCGACGACCAGGTGGCCGCCAATCCGGAAGATCGCTGTTACCACTGCAAGAAGCTTGAATTCGGCAGCATCCTTGAGGCGGCCGGAAAACGGGGGATCGGCGCCGTTCTGGACGGCTCCAACGTGGACGATCTGGGGGACTACCGGCCGGGCCTGGCCGCCCTGGAGGAGCTTGGAATTATCAGCCCCCTGCGGCGGGCGGGACTCGGCAAAGCCGAGATCCGGGAGCTTTCCCGGCGTTTCGGCCTCCCCACCTGGGACAAGCCCGCCTTCGCCTGCCTGGCCTCCCGGATACCCTACGGCGAGCGGATCGACCGGGAAAAGCTTTCCCGGGTGGAAAAGGCCGAGGACTACCTCAGGGCCAGAGGCTTCAGGCAGTTCAGGGTCCGTTCCCATGGGGATATCGCCCGCATAGAAGCCGCCAGGGAGGAACGATCAAAGTTTTTCAGCGAAGCCTTACTGGACGAGGTTTCGGCGGCCTTCAAATCCTTCGGTTTCCTCTACGCCGCTTTCGAGCTGGAAGGCTACCGCATGGGCAGCCTTAACCGGGTTTTAGGCAAGTGACGGCCGGCCGGGATTTTCCCGATGACCTGGGCTTCGCCTTTATCGACTCCGAACGGCAGGAGCGGACCGGCTGCCCCGAGGTGGTGTACTGCATGGGCAAGACGGCTGATCAGGCTGAGGCGATTATGGCGCGGATGCGGGACAAGGGGATCCCCGTGCTGGGAACCAGGGCCCAGCCGGAGCTGGCGGATCGCATCGTTAAAAGGTACCCCGAGGCCGAATACGATACCGTTGCCCGAACCCTTACCATCGGAGCGCTTTACAAGGCCGAGGAGCGGCGGGGTCTTGTGGCGGTAGCCGCGGCGGGTACTTCGGATCTTCCGGCGGCAAGCGAAGCGGCGCGCTGCGCGGAATTCTTCGGCAGCAGGGTAAAGCTTATCTGCGACATAGGGGTGGCGGGAATACACCGCCTCTTCTCCCGGCTGCCGGAGCTGAGGGAGGCCAGGGTGATAATCGCCGTGGCGGGCATGGAAGGGGCCCTGGCGGGAGTCATAGCGGGTCTGGTAGCGGCGCCGGTGATCGCCCTTCCCACCAGCGTAGGCTACGGGGCTTCCTTCGGGGGCCTTTCGGCGCTTCTGGGCATGCTCACATCCTGCGCGCCGGGCGTATCGGTGGTAAACATCGACAACGGTTTCGGCGCGGGCTACCAGGCCAGCCTGATTAACCGGCTGCC
>JAITQR010000207.1 GCA_031288815.1 Treponema sp. | reverse complement strand
TTTTTATCGAAAAAAGAGTGCCTGGTATCGTTTTCCTTTGTGATCCTTTGAGCGCCTTCGCGGTTGAAATTCTTCATCATGGCTTTTCGCTTAATCAGCCTGCCGGCGGATCCGGTGCGGCGCCATATACTTTTTCGTGTTTTCTCCTTATATTTTAATTAAGAATGACCGCTACCCAGGAAGACGCGTTCTACGATTTCCTCGAAAACGTTACCGGACCTTTTACCGTGGAAGACGCGGCGGGTTTTATCAAATTGCTTGATCCGAAACAGAGCGGTCGTTTGCGTATGGAAATCGCCACCCTGCTTAATATCCGCAATACCGCCTTCCGGCTGGACAGCCGGCGCTGGGTTTCCCGGCGGGGCTGTTTTGAGCCGGCCCCCTTTGTCATAAGCCCTAGCAAACTGGAACTGCTCAACGGCATCTTTATCCCCGGCCATCGCTGCGTCCCTTTCGCCAATCCCGCGCTGCTTCCCCAGGAGTATGTGTTTTACTGGAAAGGCTCGATTGTTCTCGGCACCACCACCGAGGCCCCTCCCGAGGATCTCTACCCCTATTACTACCTTTTTGGGGAAGAATACGCCCCCCAGTATGTGGCCCGGGACAATCCGGAGAATGAGAGCGCGTATAACAGCGACCCTTACGAAGATCCCCCGGAGGTATCGATCCAAACCCTGGACATGCGGAATATTTACCGGGAAAGCGGCTTCGTGCCGGGGGATCGCTTCGTGGTCCGTACCAGGGATTGGAAAAAGGGGATCTTCGAGCTTGAACGGGTGGGAAAAGACGAATGGAACCAGGCCGATCTCTACGCGTGGCTTGAAGCCGCCGAGGGGGGCTTTGAGGACTCTTTCACCCTCCTGGGCCCCGGCGCCACCACGGAAGAACAGATCGCCTACGCCTACTGGTACGGCGGCAAACGGATGCGGGACATTCCCGCCTATTCCCTGGAAGACTTTATCTATGAAAAAACCGACCGGATCGAGACCACCACCTACGGTATAGAGACCCGTTTCTGGTTCGCGGGAAAAGAGATACCGGATATTGACGCCTTTGAGGGGAGCCAGCTTCCCCCGGATCTGACCGTTGTGGAGGACGTGTTGTGCCGTTACGGTATCCCTGTTTCCGAATACGTTATCCAATCCTATGTGCGGGACGCCCTCTACCGGAACGACGATAATATTCCCCGCCTGCTTGAAAGGATCGTGCCGCCGAATATCCACCTGGATGACCGGAGTTGGAAGATCCTGGTGGATTACGTGGTGGATACCCTGGAGGAATTTAAAACCAGCTATACCCTCTTTGCCGATCAGGCCATGGGGCCCATCCGCCAGCGGGTGGGGGAACTCCACACGGCGGTGGTGGAGCTTTTCGCCCGGCTGAAAAAGAGCGGTCTCGATTCTTCCTGGCTTCCCAAGCACACCTACATCGTGCTTTCCCAGATCCAGAACCACACCGCCTGCGTGCTGGAGGATCTGGACTCCGACGAGGAACCCCCGGCGGCGGATATAGAGGCCATGGATAACTCCCTGGACAGCATGATAGAAACCTATGAGGATATCAAAGAGCTTATCGAAGAGGCCCTGACCAGCTTCCGCCGGAACAACCTTTCGGTAGTCAGGCCCCAAAAGGACGGACAGCCCAATCCCTGGCGGATGATCCAGATAAGCCTGGGCGGGCTTGACGTATGGCGCCGGGTGACGGCGCCGGAATTTTTTACCTTTGAGGATCTGCACCATATCATCCAGATTGTCTTGAACTGGAACGGCAGCCTGCCTTACCGTTTCAGCGTGGAAAAGTCGCCGGACGGCATTACCGGCGTCGGCGTACAGGATGATCACACAAAACTCAAAGAACTCTGCGCCAACGGCATATCCGAATTTCTGTATGAATACGGTTTATACTGGAACGTAAAGGTGATCCTCATGCCCCGGTATGAGGGAGGCGGGGACGAGACGGTGCGCTGTGTGGCGGGCGAAAGAGCGGCCCCCCCGGAGGAAATTGAGGGCCCCCTGCGGTTCCGCCGGCTCCTCATGGCCTTTGAAAGGGGCGGCGAGCAGGAAAAAAAGGACGCCCTGCGGGAACTGGGGCATGACTTTAATCCCGACTGCTTCGATTTGGCGAGTTGTAACCGGAGCCTGAGTTCCGGTAAATTTAAACGCAAAGTTATAAACCGCTAGCAGGTTGTCGCGCTTCGCACGTAAAACCCTAAAAAATTGTCTTTCAGGCGATTTTTTACCCTGCAAACTGCGTAAAGGAGCCGGATAAGCGGGTTTTCGCGCCGTTTTGTGCCGCGAAAACCACGGTTTACCGACGCCGCGAATCTTTGATTTGACAGGATTGAACATGGATATAGAAAACGGGGAAAGCCTGGCCGTTCTGATTGAACGGGGCGGCGTTTTTTACGGTATTCCGGGGACAAGCCCGGAGAAGATACTGGCCGAGCTGATCGCCCGGCTTCCCGGGGAAACGGCCCCGCCGGGAGACAGGTACACGCTGCTTAAGGCCGTACTGGAAAGGGAAGCCCTGATGTCCACCGGCATCGGCAAGGGTATCGCCCTGCCCCATCCCCGGAATCCGGTTATTACCGATGAGAGCAAACAGTTTGTCGCCATAGCCTTTCCGGAGATCCCGGTAGACTGGAAGGCCCTGGATGGCGGGGCGGTCTACGCGGCGCTGCTTATTGTGTCCGCCTCGGCCCGGCTTCATCTGCACACGTTATCGAAAATAAATTTTCTCTGCCGCCAGGAAGAATTCCTGGAACTGCTGCAAAACCGCGCTCCCCAGGAAACCATTGTCAAGGCCATTGGGGAAGCGGAAAAAACATGGAGGTAAAAGTATGAATATTGCCGCTTTGGAAAAAACCGCGCTGAGCGTCCGGACTTTGACCATCGACGCCGTACAAAAGGCCAATTCCGGCCATCCGGGGCTTCCCATGGGAGCCGCCGAACTGGGAGCCCTGCTCTACGGGGAGCTGCTGCGCCACGATCCCTCGGACCCGCTCTGGCCCGACCGGGATCGCTTTATCCTCTCCGCCGGACACGGTTCCATGTTCCTCTACTCCCTGCTCTACCTGGCGGGTTACGAGGATATCGGTATGGAAGACATCAAAAGCTTCCGCCAGGTCGGCTCCCGGGCCGCGGGGCACCCCGAGTATCGCCTGATCCGGGGCATCGAGATGACCACCGGCCCTCTGGGGCAGGGGATCGCCACCTCCGTGGGCATGGCCGTCGCGGAAACCATGCTGGCCGCCCGGTTCAATACCCCGGCCCGCCGGATCGTGGATCACTACACCTACGCCCTGGTGGGGGACGGCTGCCTCCAGGAAGGGGTGTCCGGGGAAGCAAGCTCCCTGGCCGGACACCTGCGGTTGGGCAAGCTCATCGTATTCTACGATTCCAACAAGATAACCATAGACGGCAGCACGGATCTTTCCTTTACCGAAGATACGGCGAAACGTTACGAGGCCTACGGCTGGCAGGTACTCCGGGGCTCCATGTACGATTTTGAGGGTATCGCCCGGCTGACAGCCCAGGCAAAGGCGGAAAC
>JAITQR010000301.1 GCA_031288815.1 Treponema sp. | reverse complement strand
AAAAAGAAAAAAGAGGTAATGGACAAGGAAAAGGCGCGGTTCATCGAGGGCGCTATAAAGCAGGGTTACAAGCCGGAAATGGCCGACAAGGTTTTCGATCTCCTGGCCCCCTTCGCGGGTTACGGTTTCAACAAGAGCCACGCCGCCGCCTATTCGGTGCTGGCCTACCAGACCGCCTACCTGAAGGCAAATTTCCCCGCGGAATTTATGGCCGCCAACCTTTCCAACGAGATCCACAGCGCGGACAAGGACAAACTTTCCGAATGTATCGACGAGGCGCGGAAGATGGGCCTCGCCATCGATCCGCCCGACATAAACCGTTCAGACAAACTCTTTACCGTGGTGGACGGCCGCATTATCTACGGTTTTTTGGGGATCAAGGGCCTGGGGGACGGCCCGGCGGAGGAGATCGTGAAAGGCCGGAAGGAGGGCACCTACCGGGATTTTATGGACTTCCTGAACCGGGTGGATATCAGGGCGGTGGGCAAGAAGGTGGTGGAGCTGCTCATCCAGACCGGGGCCTTTGACAAGCTGCGCGCCGGCCCGGGACAGGCCCAGGGTCAAAACCGGGGAATCCTCCTGGGAAACCTGGAGAAGGCCATAGACTATGTGGAGAACATCAAGAACGAAAAAAAATACGGCCAGGTCAGCCTTTTCGGCGACACGGATGAAAAAGAATACCCGGACTTTGTATTCGAGCCCTTCCCCGAAACAAGCAGGGAAGAAAAATTGCGGCTGGAAAAAGAACTGATCGGCTTTTACTTCTCCGGCCATCCCATGGATGAGTACCGGGAGATCTGGCGGAAGTTGGTAAAAACGGATCTGGGAAACCCCGAAAGCTTCAGAACCGGAAACTGTATCCTGGTGGGGATCGTCAAGAGCCTTAAAACCATTGTGACCGGCAGGGGGGACAGGATGGCTTTCGCCACCCTGGCGGATTACCGGGGCGAAATAGAGGTAACGTTCTTCGCCAGAACCTGGGAAAAATGCGGGGATCGGGTGGAGGTGGATAAGGTAGCGATTCTGCGGGGAAAGATAGAATACCAGAAAGAAAAAGACCATTACAGTTTTATCGCCGAAGATCGGGTAGACCCGAACGAGGCGGACGAGGCGGCAAAGGAAGAGGAAGCCCAGGAGCGGAAGTGGGATAAGTTCCGTACTATCTGGAAGTATATGGCGGATCTAAAAAGCGGCGGCCTGGGGAAGGCGGAAAAGGGCAGCTACACGGTTATCGGCGTGCTCCAGTCCCTGCGGGAATTTAAGGACAAGAAAGGCGGCGACATGGCTTTTGGAACCCTGCGGGATTACCAGGGGGAAATTCCCCTGGTGTTCTTCGCCCGGGTCTGGGCGGAGTGCCGGGATTTCCTGAACCTGGACGAGATGGTGGCCCTCAAGGGAAGCATCGATCCCGCCGGCGACCGGAACCCGGAAAAACCGGGCTTTAAGGTTACCAGCATAGCGGACATGGCCGCCCTCAGGCGGGCCGCGGCGAAACGGGCCGCGGCGGAGGGAGACGACGGGGAAGAACCCGAAAAACAAGCGGAAGACGGCCAAAACAGGCCCCCGGCGGAGAGCAAGGCCCCCGAAACCCTGTTCCGGGAGATCCACGTCAGGCTGGACCGGCTCACCGCGGAGCAGGACACCACCCTCTATCCCCTGCACGACTGCCTGGTGGACAACCCCGGCCCCTGCTCGGTGTTTATCCATGTGCCCTTGAACGAAGGGGAGACGGTTATCCGTACCGCGAGCCAGATAAACGCCTCCGCCGCCACGGTCTCTATCGACGCCTTAAAACAGTGCGCCGGTGTCGCCGAAGTCTGGGGGGTGTAAGATGCGCTTTATCTTCAGTCTGCTGGGGAATCTCGCGGGACTTTACATGCTGCTCATTTTTATCCGTGTCATGCTCACCTGGTTCAGGGGAGCCGGCTTTGGCCGGCCCGAGGAGATCCTCGCCCGGATCACCGACCCCTACCTTGACTGGTGGAGGCGCTTCCCCGTTCTGCGGGCCGGTTACTTCGACCTTTCCCCCATCGCCGCCATGGCGGCCCTTTCCCTGGCCCAGAACATATTCAGCGCCGTCGCCCGTTACGGACAGGTCTCCATGGGGATCATCCTCTGGATAGCCCTCTCCTCCCTCTGGTCCGCCGCGTCCTTCATCATCGGCTTCTTCATCGTGGTACTTATCCTGCGGCTTATCGCCTACCTGACAAACCAGAACATCTACAATCCCTTCTGGCGCGTGGTAGACGCCATTTCCCAGCCCGTGTTGTACCGCATCACCCGGATCTTTTTCCGTGCCCGGCTCATCAACTACCTGGCGGGGATATTCCTGTCCATCGGGGTTCTTACCGTCCTGCTTTTAGCGGGCGGTTTTCTGGTAATCCTGGGGAGGGGCTTGCTGCTGCGGCTGCCGTAATCCGGCTGTAATATTGCAACCTTTCGGCGCCTGTCTCTTTTTCCCTCCCGCCTTTTTTATTCTTCTCAATAAACAACTGAAAACTACAAAATTCAGACGTTTTTTTGCATTGCCCATTGAAAAATCTCCCCTTATAATATATTATTCTCAATTTTTTTAACCTTGGAACGTAATTCCATAGGAAGTTTACAGCACAAACAGCGGAGGAGATTACAATGAAGAAACGGTTTTTGGCTGTCTTATTAGTGTTATTCGCAGTATTCGCCCTCTTTGCCGGCGGCCAGCGGTCAGGTGAGGGATCGTCCGGAGCGGCAGGGGAGACAACAACAACGCCTGTAGGTTCCTATCCTCTGAAAACGGACGTTACCTTGAGCTATTGGTTGAATTTGAATGTCAACATATCGCCTCATTATTCCAATCTGGGGGAGACTCCCTTTGCCAAAGGGCTCCAGGAAAGGACAGGGGTTAAGGTCAACTACCTGCATCCCCCTACGGGGGCTAATGCGGATAGGGAGCAGCTTAACCTGATGATCGCCGATGGAACCAATCTTCCTGATCTTTTGGAATACAACTGGCTCAC
>JAITQR010000272.1 GCA_031288815.1 Treponema sp. | reverse complement strand
CCGCCGGGCAGTTTGACGTAGGTCACTCCTTCCTGGCCGAGCCAGATGAGACGGGCACCTTCCTCGCCGTAGTAGTAATCGATCCAGCGCATAGTCTCTGCGTGGTGCTTGTTCTGGTTGGAGATGGCGAAGCCTCCCAGTCCGTAGGTCAGGCCCATATTGTTAAACATCGCCTTTCCGGACCTGCCCGCCGGTGGAGGCACGGGGATAAAGTCGGCCATATATTTTGCGCCGATAATCTCGGGGTTGTTGTTCGTGAAGAAGGCGCCGATCAGATCCCTATCCCCCTTGGCGGTAAAGGCGGGGATATCCTGGGTGAACATTTCCGGATCGATAACTCCCTTGGCGTAGAGTCCCGCGAGCCACTCAAGCTGCTGCCGGTAATTTTCCGTGATCGCGAAGAGCCGGATTTTGCCGTCGTCGCCGAGATCGATATAATGGCCAAAATTGGTGGAACTCAAGTTTCCGATGCCGAAGGCCCCGTAGGTTGCGCTGAAAATACTATTACCCTCGTTCCGGTCCGAATAGGGAATTTCGTCGTTGGGATCGCCGTTCCCGTTGGCGTCCCGGCTCTTGAAAGCGACAAATACCGCCTCCAGATCGTCCAGGGTTTTGGGAACCTCAAGACCCAGGTTTTTAAGCCAGCGTCCGTTGATCCAACTGTAAGAGGCGCTTTGGGGGATACTGCCCTTTACCGGCAGGGAATAAATATTACCATCAGGCATCTTCATTGAAGAGTACATCTCGGGCAGTTCTTTGAACCGTTCCTTCAGATTGGCGCCGTACTTTTCGATAAGATCGTTCAGCGGGATCAACGCGCCTTTTGAACCGTAGTTGATCAGATCCGCGACGGTGAGCCGCGCGCCGTAAAAAAAGTCCGGGTAATCCCCGCTGGCCAGAAGCAAATTCTTTCGTTCCGCGTAGCCCTGGTTGGGGGCCGTGATCCACTCAATGTGAATGTTTGACTTTTTCTCATACTCGTTGAAACAGTAAAGTTCGCTCCAGTTTTTGTGGGTTACGTTCTGGTTTCCAAAGCCCGTAAGGGTGATCTTCTCCTTGACGATGGGATACCCCGTGGGGTTGAAATTCGCGCCTGGCTCGGCGGTAGTATTGCCGCTTTGCTTGGTACCGCCCGCCATGAGGATCTGCGCGGCTATCAGCGCCGCCGCTGCCGTTAGACCGATTCTCTTCATCATGATTGTCTCCTTACTGTATCGTTAGCCTTTTATCGCCCCCAGCATGACGCCTTTTACAAAGTGCCGCTGGATAAAAGGATAAACCACCATTACCGGTACACTCGCCACAATGATAAGCGCGTATTTGATGGCCTCCCCCTGGAGGACCTGATCGGCGAAGCCCTGGGTATCCACCAACTCCTGCACCTGGGAGAGCAGAAGTATCTCCCGAAGGAACAACTGCAGCGGATATTTGACCCGGGATGTCAAATAGAGCAGAGCCTGAAAATACTGGTTCCAGTGGGCCACCCCGTAAAACAGGCATATTACCGCGATGATGGAGTGGGAGAGGGGCAGGATGATCCGGAACATGATGTAGAGCTGGCTTGCCCCGTCCGCCTCGGCGGACTCGACAAGGGAGTCGGGGATCGCCGTCTGGAAGTAGGTCCGCATGACCACCATATTGTACATGGAGATCGCCCCGGGGAGGATCATGGCCCACATGGAATTGAGGAGCCCCACTTTCTTTACCACCAGATAGGTGGGGATCATCCCGCCGGAGAAGAACATGGTCAGGGCAAACATCATGGTTAAAAAGGTACGGCCAAAAAGATCCTTCCGGGAGAGGATGTAAGCGCCGAAAAAGGTGAGGGTTATGTTTGTCGCGGTCCCGAAGATCACGAGAATGAGCGAATTCCTGTAACCCATCATCAGGTCCTGGTGCTTGAAAACATCGGTATAGGCGCTGATACGAGGCTCGATAGGCCAGAGAACCATCCTCCCCTGCAGGACCGCCAAGGGGGACGAGACGGACGCGCTGACCACATAGACCAGGGGATACAGGACCAGGAGGAAGATGACGCCGCATACCCCCAGGTTCAGGATGTCGAATATCAAATCACTTCGGGATCGCCGTATTTTCATTGGACTTCCTCCCTAGAACAGGCTGATTTCGCCGGACTTTTTCGCGAAGGTATTGACGATGACCAGCAGGGTACAGTTAATCACCGAGTTGAAGAGCCCCACCGCCGAGGCGAAAGATATTTGGGCATCCACCATGCCCGCCCGGTATACGTAGGTGGAAATGACATCAGAGGCGGGCATATTCAGGCTGTTCTGCATCAAAAAGACCTTCTCGAAACCCACGCTCATAAGATGGCCGCACTGGAGGATCAGCAGGATGATGATGGTGGGCATGATACTGGGGAGCGTCACATGGATGATCCGCTTAAAGGTCGAGGCTCCGTCCACCACCGCCGCCTCGAAAAGGTTGGGGTCAATGCCGGTAATTGCCGCGATATAGATGATGGAACTCCAGCCGCAGTTCTGCCAGATGCCGGAAAAGACGTAGAGGCTCTTGAACCAGCCGGGCTCCGCCATAAAGAACACCGCCTCCCCGCCCAGGGCCCGGATCGCCAGATTGACGATACCGGTCCGGGGGGAGAGCATAGTGGTCATCATCCCTACCACCACTACGACCGAAAGGAAGTGGGGAGCGTAGGTGAGCATCTGCATGGTTTTACGGAATTCGTTGGACCTGAGTTCGCTCAGCAGAATCGCCAGGATGATAGGCGCGGGGAAGGCGATGGCCAGTTGGTACAGACTTATTCCCAAAGTATTTCTGATAATACGCGCGAACTGGTAGGAATTAAAAAAACGCAGAAAATGCTTGAACCCCACAAAGGGGCTGCCTAAAATTCCGTCTATCGGGTTGTAATCCCGAAAAGCGATCTGTACGCCCCACATCGGCCAATAGTGAAAGATGACAAAGTAGGCGATCACCGGAATGAGGCACAGATAGAACTGCCAGTACTTATGCGCCGACCGGCTGATACGCCGCCCTATGGTTTTGCCCATACATGTTCCTTAGAGATACTGTCCTATATGCTTTTTTGCCAGCAGCAGGCCGGCTTTTACCTTCTCTTCGCTGCCGCTCCAGACGGGGTCTTCATGCTCAATACTGATAACGCCGGTATAGCCAATCTCGTAGAGCCGGGAAACTATTTTCGACCAATTCAGATCCCCCAGGCCGGGCAGGCGGTACCGCCACCACAGGTTTTTTTGATTGCCATGGGGGGCATTGGAAGAATCCCGCTCCCGGGAAAAGTGCTGCAGGATGCCGATCCGCTTAAGGCTTTGCAGATCGACTTCGCAGTCTTTACCGTGGACATGGAATATCCGGTCCCGGTATTGAAGGATAAGATCGTAGGGCTCGATGAACTGCCAGACCAGATGGGAGGGATCGTATACCAACCCCACCCGGTTTGAGCCGATCTTCTCAAAAAGCAGGTCCCAGAGCCACGGGGATGTAGCGATGTTACCCATAAGGGGGCAGTTTTCAAAACAGAGTTTTACCTCGTTCTTTTCCGCCTCTTCGGCAAAACCCTTAAAGAGATCCGCCACCGCGTCCAGGCTTGCTTCGCCGCGATACCCCGCGGGGTGCTGCCGGGAAAAAGACGCCCCCGCAACGCCGGTGGAACAGATCACCTTTTCTATGCCGAACTTTTTCGCGGAACGGATCCGCTCAAGCAGGTTGGCCCTGAAATTTTCCGCTTCTTCCGCTTTTTCGGAAAGAAAATTCCGGCAGTAGATAAAGGCGGAAAAACCGATCTTCCCCCGGGAGAGCACCGCGTCGAATGTTTTTTCATCAATAGGAACGCTGGGCCCGATTTCCAGGGTGTCGAAACCCTGAGCCGCGGCCCAGTCCGCTATAAGGGCAAAGTTCTCTCCTCTGCTTTGGTTCGCCAGGCTATTGGTAATAAAACCGGTTTTCATACTGCCACCACCCCGCCGCTCTCCGCGGCCTCGTTGATTTTATCCAGCAGGTACTGGATGTAGAGCCCCCGGTGGATGTCCCGTCCGGCGGCTCCGCCGTTTTTTATGGCGTTGATAAAATCCGCCGCCAGTCCCCGGTGCCCTTCCCGGCCAAAGAATTCCCCGGGAATGTCCAGGAATTCCAGGGAGCCGGCGTATCCCCCCTTCTTATCCTTCAGCTGTACGCCGAGTTTTTTGTTTTCCCGGCTGTTGAAGCGCAGCATCCCTCCCTGGCCGGTTATCTGCAGGGTCTGGAAGGGCATACCGATCCGGCAGGCGTAGAAGGAACAGAGGCTGCCCTTCTCGGTAACCGCGTTGAAGACCGCGCAGTCGTCGTTGCTTACCGGCATAAGGCCCGGCCCCTCAACCGCGGGCCGTTCGGTAATAAAGGTGTTTTTAAAACCCTGGACCTTCCGTATCTTCCCGTTTTCTTCCGCCAAAAGGTAGTCCGCCAGATCCAGCATGTGGCTGCCGAAATCGGGCAGGGCCCCGGCGCCGGACTGTTCCTGGTCCATCCGCCATTCCCGCTTTACCTTGACCGGGTCGGCAATCCGGGAACCCCCCAACTGCTGGACGCAGGAGTAGACCCGGCCGATTTTCCCCTGGTCGATAAGGCGCTTCATGTAACGGATGGCGGGAATATCCCGGTAATTAAAGCCCACCAGGGCGATAACCTTATTCGCGTGTTCCCGCAGGTAGTCAACAAATTTTTTCCCCTCGGCGTAGGAGGTGGAAAGGGGTTTCTCGCAGATGAAGTGTTTCCCCGCGTCCACCGCCGCCCGGGCCACATCGAAGTGCCTGTTGTTGGGTACGCAGATGCTCAGGGCATCGGTCTTATCAAAGAGTTCAGAAAGAGACGCGCAGACCGTCCCGCAGGATATATTGTTATCCTTTACAAACTGTTCGGCCCTGCCGGGAACGATGTCGTAGAAGGCCGTAATCTCCGCCTCCTCCAGTCCCTGATAAGCCCTGACATGAGACCGGGCGACACCGACGGTATAACCCGTTCCGACGATGCCGATTTTTATTTTTCCCATAAACCGCTCCTTGTGTGGCCTTAGCTTTTTACCGCTCCCGCCATACCGTTTACAAAATACTTCCGACAGAATATAAATCCGATGATAACTGTAGCGCCCAACCGGCGCGTACCAACAAAAATCTTTTTCATGGGATTTTCAAAACAAGAGTTTCCTGCCCTGCCGGGAAGATTCGTAGACCCCCAGTACCAAGGCCAGGGTCGCCCTGGCTTCCTCGGGGGCCACGGGAAAGGTTGAACCGGTCAGGCAGGCCTCGTAACAGGTTTTAATTTGTATGGCGTGGGCGCGGCCCCAGTAGTTCTCGCCCCGGTTGTCCGGGGAAGCGTCCGGCGGGATCACCCGTTTTACATCCCCCGTCGTGATGGTAACCGTGGAACCGTCAAAATGGGCGGTGCCCTTTTCCCCGGCGATCTCTATCTGGATCGGCGCGTTTTCCTGGTAATAGTTACAGGCAAAGAGGGAATAGATCACCCCGTTGTGAAATTCTATGGCCGCGCTGGCGCAGTCCTCCACCTCAATGCTGGTCAGTATCCGGGTGTCTATATGCCCGTTGACGGATTTTACCGGGGAATCCACCAGGTAGCGGACCAGATCGATGGAGTGTATAGCCTGGTCGATAAGTACCCCGCCGCCCTCTTTTTCCCAGCTTCCCTTCCAGTCACACTGATAGTACGAAGGAGGCCGATGCCAGTTGAGGTTAGAAAAGGCCCCCTTTAACTTTCCCAGGCCCCCGGCCTCAATGAATTTTTTGAGTTCCACAATACCCCTGATGTACCGGTTCTGGAAGATTATCCCCAAATGTTTTCCCGTCTGTTTCGCGGTTTCGATCATCGCGTCCGCGCCGGCCAGGGTGATGGCCATGGGTTTTTCGCAGAGCACGTTGGTTCCCCCTTTCAAACAGGCGAGGGCCTGGTCTTTGTGAAGGAAATGGGGAGTACAGATGTGTACCAGATCCGGCTTCACCGCCAGGAGGTCTTCCAGGCTGTCCGAATGGCCCGCCCCGAAGGAAGCGGCAAAGTCTCCGGCCCGCTCCGGTACTTTGTCCACCGCGAAAACTGGTTCCGCCAGATCCGCCAGGTCTTCAAAAGCCCTTTTATACACCGTCGAAACGCGCCCGCATCCGATAATCGCCGTTCTCAGTTTGGCCATACCCATCCTCTTCATTGTTAATTTTTTAAATTAATTTAATAAATGTTATACCATGGTAAATTCCCACTGTCAAGCAAAATATTCAAAAAACAGAGGCTGGGGAAGCGGTTTTAGATCGCGAAGGAAAAGCGAATTCTAGCCGCTTTTCCAAAACCTTTCCCGGAACCAACCGGGTTTTTAACCAAAAACCGGGGCCAGGAGAGGAAATTTTCAATAGGCTGCTCGAAAACCTTGGTTTCCGAACAACAACCGCTAAAACACCTTGCCGTTCCGGGTTATATTTTTATTCAAATTAAAAAAATATTGACAGGCTAATTATCTCATGCTAAAATCTGGCATATTGATCGCGGCGGCCGCGTGATAAGGCCGAATCCATGAGGGAAAAACCATGCAACCGAATTTTCTGTTTATCACCGCCGATGATCTTAACTACAATTCGGTGGGCGCTTTTGGCTGCGGGGTGGATAACATCACTCCCAATCTGGACAAGCTTGCCCGTGAAGGTATGTGTTTTGACAAGGCCCATGTGACCATCGCGGTCTGCCAGCCTTCCAGGCAGTGCCTGTTGACGGGGCTCTACCCCCACCATAACGGCGCCCTGGGTTTTGATCCGATTAGCGAGCATATACCAACCCTTACCCAGACGCTACGGGATCATGGCTACTATAACGGGATCATCGGCAAGGTGGAGCACCTGCGGCCCATAGAAAAATTTTGCTGGGATTTTTGTGATGATGTGTTTAACGACAAAAACAACCACGGCCGCAGTCCGTACATTTACCGGAGGGACAGCGCGGAATTTTTCAGACAGGCAAAGAAGAAAGGCAGACCTTTTTTTCTGATGGCCAACTCCCACGATCCTCACCGTCCCTTTGCGGGCAGCGAGGATGAGCTGACCCGGTTTTACGGCTACCACACCTTTGCTTCCCGGTATTACAAAAGCGAAGAGGCGGAGGTTCCCGGTTTTCTGCCGGATCTGCCGGAGGTACGCAAGGAACTGGCCCAGTACTATTCCAGCGTTCACCGTTGCGATGAAACCGTGGGGGCCGTACTCCGGTCTCTGGAAGAATCGGGGTTAGCGGATAACACGCTGGTGATTTTTCTAAGCGATAACGGCATGGCTTTCCCCTTCGCCAAGGCGAATTGTTACCTCAACAGTACCAAGACGCCCTTTATCGCCCGCTGGCCCGGCGTAACGTCCGCCAATTCGCGTAACAAAAGCGATTATATCGCGGGTGTCGATTTTACCCCCACAATTCTGGAAGCCGCCGGGCTTGAAGGCAAAATGGACTGCGACGGCAGGAGTTATCTGGCTCTGTTAAAGGGCGAAGGACAGCCGGATCGGGACATGGTTTACACCCAGTTCAATACCACCTCGGCAAAGAATTCCTATCCCATGCGCTGTATTCAAAGCAAAGGATTCGGCTATATCTTCAACGCCTGGGCCGACGGCACTGCCCTGTACCGGAACGAATCCCAGACCGGGCTGAGCTATAAAGCAATGAGGGCCGCCGCCGAAAACGACGCCGCCATTGCCGGCCGGGTCCGCTTTTTTGACTACCGCTGCCGGGAAGAATTTTACGATTTTTCCCGGGATCCCGACGGGCTCAACAACCTGGCAAACAGTGATTCCCACGGGGAAATGGTACAACGGTTCCGCAAAAAGCTGGAGAGCCGTATGAGGGAAAGCGCCGATCCTGTTCTCTCTTTATTTGAGGAACAAATACTCAAAGCAAAAGTGGAAAAAAATCAGATAAAAGGCGGTGGGTTTTTATGAACAACCTGAGGTATGAGTCGGACTGTATCGGGAAATGCTTTGATGAAAAGGCCTGGGAGGCCCTTCTGCCCAGGGCTCAAAGCATATACCGCGATTTGTACAGCGGAAACAGCGACCGGGAGGCGATGGGCTGGCTTGACCCCGAGAAGTCCGCGATTCAGTCGGAAGAAATCAAGGGCAAGGCCGAAGAAATCCGCGGCGATGGCGAGGTCTTTGTACTGGTCGGCGTGGGCGGTTCCAACCAGGCGGCCAGGGCGGTTATCAGGGGGATAGGCGGCAGGCAAAAAGAAATTGAAATTCTCTACGCCGGCAACACCCTTTCGGCCTGGGAACTGGACCGCCTGCTTTCAAAAATAGAAAACAGAAGCGTTTACATTAACGTTATAGCCAAGAATTTTGAAACTCTTGAACCCGGCAGCCATTACCGGATTCTGCGGAAACTCATGGAGAAGCGGTATCCCCGGGCGGAAATGGCGCGGCGCGTCATTTTAACCGGTACAAGGGGGGGCAGGCTCGAAGAGATAGCCCGGGAACAGGGGAACCTGTTTCTGGAATTTCCCCTGGATATAGGCGGCAGGTACAGCGCCGTTTCCCCGGTAGGGCTCTTCCCCATGGCTGTGGCGGGCAGGGATATTGACGCTCTTGTCAAGGGCGCCTGGGATATGTACCGGTACATCCGGGATACCCGGGACAACATGGCCCTGGGCTATGCCATGACCCGGTATCTCCTGTACCAAAACAACTATACTATCGAGGTACTGGCGTCTTTTGAGCCCCGGCTCGGTTTTTTCCACAAGTGGTGGGTACAGCTCTTTGGGGAAAGCGAGGGCAAAAACGGAAAGGGCATTTTTCCCGCGGCGGCCATGTATTCGGAGGATCTCCATTCCATGGGCCAGTACCTGCAGGACGGCCGCCGCAGTCTGCTGGAAACGTTCATTTCCGTGAATGATCCCGGCGCGGCCCTGATCGTGGAGAACAGCGGCGGGATCAACGACGGCTTCGCTTATCTTGAAGGCATGGACTTCGCGGAAATTAACCGTATCGCCGAACAGGCCACCATAGAAGCCCACGGGAAAGGCGGAGTGCCGGTACAGGTCTTGATAATCCCTCAAATAAACGAGTACTATATGGGGCAGCTCTTCTATTTTTTTATGGTTTCCTGCGCCTTATCGGGCAAACTTCTGGAAGTGAATCCCTTTGATCAGGACGGAGTGGAAATTTATAAAATGAAGATGTTCCAGCTGTTGAGAAAATGAGACGTTATTGGAGTTGTTCAGAAACTTCAGCTTCTGAACAACAACCACTTAAAATCGGCAAAACGCGGAACATTTTGCGAGACTTGTTCGACAACCAACCGGGTTGTTGAACAAGTCTATTAAGGTCGAAGTTGTGGAAATGGCAGTCAGAACAGGGGGTAATCTTCCGCTCATCAAGGAACAAAACGCCACGCTGATTAAGGAGATTATCTACAAGTACAGTCCCATCTCGCGCTCCGAAATCGCCGAAGCCCTGTCCCTGACGCCGCCTACGATCACCACCAACGTTAACGCCCTTATTCGGGAAGGGCTGGTACGGGAATGTACCGGCTCCATGGAAAACGGCCATACCAAAAACCTGGGGAGGCGTCCGGTGATGCTGGAGTTCATTCCGGACTCCCGTTACACCCTGGGAATAGAACTGGGGCCCTATTGTACAACCTTTGCTATCGTTGATATGCAGGGTAATGAAACGGCGTGCCTTACCGAAGCGGTGGCGGATCTTCAGTACCAGCGCATGCTCGATTTTGTTATTTCCACTGCCCGGAGCTTTTTGGAGAAAAATTCCGTAAGCCCCGAAAAAACGCAGGGGGTGGGCATAGGTCTTCCGGGTTTTATTGAAGCGGAAAACGGGGTTATCCGGAACTGTTACCGCGGCGACTGGAACGGTCATCATTTCGCTGATGACATCTCCAAAGCGCTTGGCCTTAAAACCTGTATAGAAAACAATGTCCATGCCCGGGCGATTGGAGCGGAAATATTCAACCGGAATCTTAAGGCGGATACCTTCCTCTACTACTTTATTTCTTACGGCCTCGCCTGTTCCCTGGTTATCAAGAGCGACCGTATCACCGGCAGAATAGCGGGGGCCGGGGAAATCGGCCATATGGTAGTTGAGCCTGGAGGTCCCAAATGTGACACCTGCGGAAATTTTGGCTGCCTTGAGGCCATCGCCAGCGAACACGCCATCATAAAACGCTGCATACAGATGAACCGGTCCGATACGCCGGGTATACTCCGGGAGATCTGCGCGGATCCCTCAAACCCCAGGATAGATGAAATCTTAAAAGCCCAAAGCTGCGGCGACCGGCTCGTGGGGGCCATCATTCAGGACGCGGTAAAGTACCTGGGGATAAACCTCGCGAATCTCATCAATTTTATCAGCCCTCAGGCGGTACTGATAGATTCGTACATCATGAGCCTGCCGGAAAACAGCGAGCTGATGCTCCAAAGGGTAAAGAAAAACCTGTTTGGTTTAAACAACCAGGAAGTGATCATCGATTTTATGCCTTACAATGCCTTATACGGCGCCCGGGGCGCGGCTGCGGTAGCGATTAAACGGCTGCTCTTGGGACCCCAAATTCAGGAGGGATAGAAATTGAACGTAAACGGCAAGTATCTCCGTTCTCCCTGGCTCGAATCCGTCATTATGGTGGCGTCGGTAATCCTCTCCTTCTCGGGGCTGGGCCTGCTGTCCCTGGTTCCCAGGGAACTGGCCTCCGGGGAGATGGCCAATACCAGTATCGCCGTCATCCTTTTCGGCCTTTTCATGCTCAGCGTGGCCATCGCCATGATCTCCGTCATCGCCGGCATAGGGGGCGGCGTCATTTTTACGCCCATTATGCTGGCCTTTACCGGGGTGAACAGCGTGGTGGTCCGGGGTACCGGCCTCATCGTGGCCATGTTCTCGGGGCTTATCTCCACGGGGATCTTCATCAAAAAAAGGATCGGCAATTACCGGCTTTGCCTTATCCTCACCTTAAGCCAGGGCTTCGGCGCCCTGGTAGGTTCCACCCTGGCGGTGTCCACGGCGGCGGGCGCCGGCGCGACAAGCGAGGGCCTTTTGCGGGCCGGCCTTGGCTTTATCCTCCTGGCCATCTCGGTGTATTTTGTCCTGGGCGGCAGGAAGCTCGAGTGGCCTTCGATTAAGAAGGTGGACAGGTTTACCAAGATGCTCAAACTGGACGGCCACTATCTTGAAGAATCCACGGGCCAGGAACTGAACTACCAGGTTACCCGCGCGCCTCTGGGCATAACCCTGGTGTTCATCGTCGGTGTTTTGGGGGGCTTTTTCGGCATGGGAGGGGGCTGGGCCATCACGCCCTCCCTCAACCTGGGCATGGCCATTCCCCTTAAACTGGCGGCGGCCAATTCCGGCGTGATTCTGGGGATAGGGAGCTGTGTTTCCGTATGGCCCTACGCCTTCGCGGGAGGCATCATCCCCTTCTTCGCCCTGCCATGGCTTTCGGGTCAGGTGATAGGCGGTTTTATCGGCTCCTACGTGCTGGCCAGGATCAAGGTTCAGGCCATTCGGTTTGTGCTTATCGGCATCATGGTTTTTACCAGTTTCGGCCTTCTTACCAAGGGGCTGGAACTGCTCGGGATCGTTGGGAGCGTTCCGCCCATAGTTCAGGTTATTGTGTTTGTGATTACCACTACCGCGACGATTATCGCGGCCTTTATCAGTTCCAAGCGGGGAGACATAGTATGAGTGAGATTGAGGAAGGGGGTCTGGCCCGAAGCCACGCCGTCTACGCCCGGACGGTTCACGTGATTACGATTATTTCGGCCATAGTTTCACTGTTTGTTCCGATACTCATCATGGCCTTTCCCGAGGCCAACGTGCTCAACCCGAACCGTATTTTCGCGGCTATTTTTTCGGGCGCCAAACCCGGAGAGATCTGGGCTCTGTCCAAAGCGGGGGGCTTTCCGGGGGCTCATTTTTTTCTGAAATTCCCCGGAGCTCCGGACGCCTGGGCAATGTTCGGGATCAACCTGGGCTGTTCCGTGGGGCTCTGGGGCCTTATTCCCGCTATTGTAATCCAGATCAAGCACGAGAAGAATTACTTTGAGGCCCTTGCGGGGATTGTCCTGGGCCTGCTGGTGCTCCTCTCCATGCTTGGCATTCTGGTCCTGGAAGGATGATGTTTCCCCTTGGGACAGGCGCAGGAATACAATAGGGTTGTTCAGAAACTTCAGTTACCGAACAACAAGCGCTTAAAATACCACGTGTTTTGTTCTAATTGCTTATGCAATGAAGCAACCGGGCCCGGGTTTGGATTTTTTAGGCCGTTACGTATAACGTGGTACCGGCGCGGCCTTAGCCTTTCACGGCGCCCGCGGCGACGCCTTTGGTGATCTGTCTGCGGAACGAGAAATAGAAAACAAGCATGGGCACCATGGCGATTACCAGGGCGGCGAATTGTTTGCCGTAATCCGAAGCCAGGGCGCCCGAAAAGCGGGCGCCGGCCCCGCGCCTAATAGGTGTTCTCGTCCATGGCCTGGAACTTCTCCCGTACCTGCCCCAGCAAGGCCAGTTCCCGGCCAATGATCTTTGCGTAGTCCAGTTCCCCGCTTTCCATGCGGCCGGCCTCATCCTCCCAGAACTGAACCTTTTCCAGGTTGATAAAACGGAAGCGCCGCTCCCTTGTTCTGGCCGCCCATTCGCCGGCGGCCTGCCAGTAGTACAGGGCGGTGCGGAAACAGTTCTCCGCGATCTCAAGGCTTTCCAGGTTCTGTTCCTTCCAGGGAGCGTTGTAGAAATAGGCGTTCCGCTTGTTCCACTTGTTTCCCAGATAGAGGTACTGTTCGATAAGCTTCAGGTTGACGTGCATCATAAAAAGGTAGCGGTATTTTTCCCACTGGGTCTCGTTTTCAATAAGGGCCAGGGCGTAGAGGGGGTTGGCGAAGTCCGCCTCTACCGCCTTCTCCAGCCAGTAGATGTTTTCCATGGTATCGTCCGGGTACTGGATATGGTGGAGATGGTAGAGCCGGTAGTATTGTTCCTTGTAGGTTACATAGTACCCATTTAGGGAAGGGGAGGGGACGGAGAGAAGGAGAAGGCCCGTGAGAAAAAGAAGGAGCGGCGAGGGGGGGATAAAACAAAGAGGAATATGCCTCCGGCCGCTTTCTTTTCTTTTCACCCCTGCCCCCTGCCTCTAGCAGCCTGCGGCGCTTCGCATATCGATCCCCAAAAATCGCCTGACAGGCGATTTTACCTTACAAACCGCGCTGGAACCGAGGCTTCGCGGGAGCCGGACAATCGGGGTTTTTCGCGTGTTTCCGCGAAAAATCCCCAAGCGCGACAGGCTCCTAAGCCTCTCCGTTTTGAAGGTTTTGTAAGCTTCCCCCCATTATCGGCATTTTCAGGATCGCTTTCCAGACCGCCCGGGCAACTTCCTCAGGGCTCCGGGCCGCGTCGACGATTTCCACCCGGGAGCCCCGGCCGGCGAATTCGGGAAGCAGGGCGCGGTACCGTTCCCTAACCCGGATCTGGAAGTCCAGATACTCGTAGATATCCCGGCCCGGACGGTTTTTGATCCGTTCCGAGGCGACTGCCGGATCCAGATCGAAAAACAGGATCAGTTCAGGGGCGGGGAAGTCCGCGTTCAGGGCCCGGGGAAGATCCTCCCCGCAGACCAGACCCTGGTAGACCAGGGAAGAGGGGACGTAGCGGTCGCTTACCACCAGTTCTCCCCGTCCCGCCCGTTCCAGGATCCCTCCGGGGCCATGGAGATGCTCCCCCCGGTCGGCGGCGAAGAGCCGGGCCAAGGTTTCCCCCCTTAGGTTTATCTCCCCTTTCAAGGCGGAACGGACAAGGCCGCCCACCGGGCCGGCGGTAGGTTCGGCGGTGGTAAAAAGGGCGGGGAAGGCCGCCGGGGGCTCTCCCGCCCGGGGCCCTCCGCCGGGGGCGAAACGGCGGCGCAGGAGTTCCAGTTGGGTCGTGGTTCCGCTGCCGTCCCCTCCCTCAAGAATTACGAAATTTCGTACCGTCTCCATACTTTTAACTTCGGTTCTTCCGATACCCCTATATAGAGTCTGTCAATAATGTGGACACATTATTGACAGACTACCTTAAAAACCGCATTTGCGTATGCAAATGCAAGGTCTGTCCGTAAAGTAACCGACTTTATGGACAGACACTATATAGTGTCCGTCTCCAAAGCCGGTTATTTTGGAGACAGGCTGCGGACTCTATGGCACCGTAGAGGGAGTAAACCCTTCGCCGCAGACAAAAAGCCGCAGAAAAACCCCGGGGCCGGCGGTCCCCGGCCGCATAGTTACATAGATTTATTAACTTGTTAATACTATATTTGTTTTAAAGTATAGGCTAAGGCGTTTCAAAAATGGCGGATTTTGGAACAGGCTCTTGGGGATTCATTGAATTTATAAAGAAAAAGCGGACATTCGGCCGTTTTTTTCAAGAACCGGCTTAAAAATCAAGCGGGTTTTGAGACCGGTTCGCGGGATACGGGGATTTTTGGTGAAAAATTTTGGAGAAACTGGAGCGGAAACCCGGATTATGGTGCCAAGATCCGGCCCCGGCGGCTATTCCCTTGTCCCGCATATCATTGTTTTCGTTTTCCTCGTAGCCCTCAGCGCCCTTGCCCTTTACCCGGTTCACAGAATGATCCGGGAACGGACAGAGGCCCTGCGGGACGCTTTTATCCTCAAGATGGAGGGGGTCTTCCGCCGTCGGATCGAATACGGCTCCATGGGCCCCTCGCCTTTCGGAACCGTTGATATTCGGGATATCCGTGTCATCGGCGGGGAAGGGACCACTTCGGAGATGGAGGAGCAGGTGCTCCGCGTTTCCCGGGTGCGGATTTCCTGGTCCTTGCTGAAACTGCTCAAGGGGGATTCCGACATTGTCCGCGCGGTGCGGCTTGACCGTCCGGTCCTGCGCTTCGATTACCGGCGGGATCAGGATCTTTTGGAGTTTTTCTCCAACCAGGATCGGCTGAAAGAACTCCTGGCCTGGTATAACTGGGATATGGCGGCTCCCAAGAAAATGACGGTCCGGATAAGAAACGGGAGCCTTGCCCTCAAAGCGCCGGAAGACAAGCTGGACGCGAATTTTTTGTTTGACAAGCTTTACCTCGACGTTTCCTTCGGCGATAAACGGATGTCCCTGCAGGGCAAGTGGAACCTGGACTTCTCCCTGAGCGGCGCTTTCGGCGATCCTTTCAGGGCGGCAAGCCAGGGACGGATTTCCAGTTCCTGGAGTTCCGATTTCCGGGAAGGAACCGTCCTGGTCAACATGCCTTTCTTTACGGGGGACTTTTTCCGGGTTGGCGCCCTGGGAGTGCGGGTAAGCCTAAGGGACAACAAGATCGAGGCCCGGAAAATAACCGACCGTTCCCCCCTGGATGTTTCCCTGGACTATTCCCTTGACACCCGGGAACTTGCCGCTTCCTTCCGTTGCGAAGACTTCAGCCTCCGGGATCTGGTGAGTCTCTCCGGGGATTTCCGGGCCTTGAACCCCTGGCTCGCGGCCCGGGCTACCGGTTCCGGCTCCCTCTCCATGGACGGGGAGGGGAACCTCCGCTACGGGACGGACCTGGCGGGGCGAGTGCCCCGAAAGCTCCCCCTGGGCAACGCGTCCTTTACGGTCAAGGCTTGGGGGGATAAAGATTATGTCCGTTTTGACCGGCTCTCCCTGGATCTTCCCGCCGGTTCCGCCCCGGGGGAGCCTTCCCAGGCTCTCGGCGGGAGCGTCCGGTTCCACGGGGGACTGGGCTTAAAGCCCTTCGCGCCCTATGGGGCCATCACCCTTTCAAATTTCAGCATGGAGCCGGAGCCTTCCGCCGTGGTAAACGCCGAACTTACCGTATCCACCCGGGGGGACGAGATCGGCGTTTCCGGTTCCAGGGTGTTTTTCGGGGATGTGGAACTGGCCGTCTTCGGCATTTCCCTCTACCCGGAAGCCTCCGGAATCGGTTTCGACCTTTCCGCCCTGCGTTTCCAGGACGGAGGCCGGGGCGGGGCCAGTATCGCCCTGGGAGGCTCAATCGACTACAAGCCCCGGCAGCTTGAGGCTTACTGCCGGTTGGACTCTTTCTCCGCCCTGGACTTGGTACATATGGCCGAGCCGTTTACCGGGAGCATGAGCCTGTCCGGCTTTGGGGAGGCGGTTGCCCGGGAAACCGTGGTAACCACCGATATGTTTGTGAATACCGATTTCGAGCATATCTTTTACAACCTGCCCCAGATACTTGTGTTCTACCAGGGCATAGGGGAAATGAGCGCCCGCTTTTCCGCGTCGGGTACCGACCGGCGCTTTGAGCTGATTGACGGGCGGATAAACGGGTTCGGCCAGGACGAGGTTCTGCTTACCGGCTACGTTGATTTTCCCAATTTCCAGGACATTTCTTTCTCCCTGAACAGCGGTTACAAGGATACGTCTTACTTCCTGGAGGGGCAGTTTCTGGAAGGGCGTTTGAGCGTCCGGGGATCTTACGGGCTTAACGGGTCTATTGAGGCCGGGCCCGGCGGGTATTCGGGTTACCTTGAGGCGGTGGATATCCCCATCCCCATCCGATCCCAGATGGCGCGGCTGGATTTTTCAAGTACCCTGCACTACAATTCCCGGAATTTCTGGTCCGTGGAGATCAACAAGTTAAACTTGCTGGATATCGATTTGCCCGGCTCCCCCGCGGCGTCCCTGTTTGTTTCCGGCGGGGCGAATCAGAACGGGGCTTCCTTTAACCGGTTCCTCTTTGATGACGGCATAGGACAGCTTTCCGGCAGCGCCTCGGTGGAGTGGAACGCTGATTTTTCGGATCTCCGGGGGGGGCTCAACATAGCCGACGAAACGGGTTCCGAAGTTTACCGGGGGGAGGGGAGCTGGCGGGATCGGAATCTGGATGTCTTCTTTTCCGGTACCGGCATGCGCTTGTCCCGGGTAGTGGAGAACGTTCCAAGGGCCGAGCAGGGTAACGGGCTGGGCGCTTCACTGAATTCCGCCCTTGCCAATGGCAATGTCCGGCTGAATTGGAACCAGGAGGATTCCTTCCGGATCAACCTGGAACTGAGTTCCCTGAGCGCCCGAAGCCGGGATGCGGAAATCGAGGCGTCCTTCCATGCGTTTTTGGATAAGGATGATTTTTCCCTGCAAAACCTCAAGCTAAAACTGGCGGATCTGGAAGGGGAAATTCCCTGGTTTAAGGTAAAGCGGCGGGATAATTGGGCCGGAGGCGCGGGGCGGATAGAGGGAGCCTTTGCCGGCAAGAGCGTGGCCATGTCCTTCGAGCTGGATTCCCGCTTTGCCGGGGCGGAATCCTGGCTGGGAATACCCCGGGCCCTCTCGGACTTCCAGGGAAAACTCAGCGTCCGGGATATCCGCGTGGACGTTCTGGAATCGAAGCAGGTTTTTGATTTCATCTTTTCCCGGCAGGGGTCTCTCGTGTCTTTTTCCGGCGGACCCGAAGAGATGATCCGTTTTCGTCTCGGGGAAGGCGGAATATTTTACGCCGGTTTATCCCATCCTTTCCCAATCCGCGGTTCGGTGTCGGGAACCGTCAGTCTATCGGAAATAGATGCCCGGGCCTCGGATATCTACGTGGATCTTGCCGCCCTTTGGCGGCTTATCCCGGTAAAGCCCGATATTGAGGCTCTGGGGGGTTATATCACCGCCGGTCTGGATATCCGGGGTTCCCTTGGAGACCCGGAATTTTTCGGTTCCGCCCGGGGAAACAGTATCCGCATCCGGATTCCCCGTTTTGTGGACGCCGACATCCGGCCCGTGCCGGTAAATATTACCCTGGAAGGGAACGAGATGCGCTTCGGCCCAACCCCGGCGGCCTGCGGCGGCGGATCGGGGCTGCTGAGCGGATGGTTCCAATTCGACCGCTGGATCCCCAATGTTTTCAGTATAGACATCGCCGTATCCGGCGAGACCCCTATTCCCGTTAAATTCGATCTCCAGGGGGTTCTGATCAGGGGCATTGTTTCGGGCAATCTGAACGTCGCCATGGAAAATCTCGGCTTGATGGTCAAGGGGGATCTAACGGCCCAGGAAACCGAAATCAGCCTGAACGCCGTGGAGCTTGCCAGCGCCCAGGAGGAGGACATGTGGGATCTCCTCCCCCTCCCGGTGGTGGTGGATATCGGAATAACCGCGGGGCGGCGGGTGGAATTCCTCTGGCCTACCCGGGATTTCCCCATGCTCCGGGCTTACGCGGATATGGGCGCCAGGGCGCGGGTGGCGGTGGATACCGCGGACCGGCGTTTTTCCTTTACCGGGGACGTCAACCTGCGGAGCGGGGAAATATTTTACTTTGAACGGAATTTTTTTATCCGCAACGGAACCCTTGCCTTCAACGAAAACGAGCAGCAGTTTAATCCCAGGATAAGCGCCAGGGCGGAAGCCAAGGATCGGACCAATGAGGGGCCGGTAACCATCTCCATGGTGGTGGATAACGCCCCGCTTCTGTCCTTTCAGGCCCGTTTCGAGTCAAGCCCCGCCCTTTCCCAGATGGAAATTTTCTCCCTTTTGGGGCAAAGTATCACCGGAACCCCCGACAGCGCCGAGGGGGGGGAGATAAACAACGCCTTTTTGGCATCTTCGGTGGATCTTCTAACCCAGTTCCAGGTGGTTCGCCGCATGGAGCGGACAATCCGGGATTTTTTGCGGCTGGACATGTTCTCCATCCGTACCCAGGTTCTGCAGAATTACGTATTCCGGGCTATGGGCCTGCAGAAGGATCCGGTTGACAGGATAGCCACGGTTGGTAACTATTTTGATAATACGTCTGTTTTTGTAGGTAAGTATATCGGGTCGGACATGTTTATCCAGTCCATGGTTTCTCTCCGTTACGACGAAACTAAGCCCACCATGGGAGGCTACACTTTCGAACCGGATTTCAGTGTGGAACTACGGAGTCCCTTGGGGAATATTCGCTGGAATTTGGTTCCTACCCATCCGGAAAACTGGTATATTAGCGATAATTCCTTCACCATAAGCTGGGATTGGGTGTTTTAAAGGCCCGGCGGCCTGTCGCGCTTGCGGAAATCCCGGTTATCGGGCCGCGAAGCCTCGGTTCGAGCGGGGTTT
>JAITQR010000186.1 GCA_031288815.1 Treponema sp. | reverse complement strand
CACCAACCTCGCCCTGAAGGGCAAGGTTTACGAATGAAAAGAACCAACTCCGCTACGGCTGCGGGCGGGAATGGCTGTTTCCGTAAAGTATGGATTCTATAGCGGGTTTGATATCCGCGCAAAGCAGAGGAGACTGATTATGAATGTGTTTTTGGGTAATGGTGAGGCTAAAGAAGCGGCCCAGGGCCGGGCGTTCCTGCCGGCAAAACGCCAGGTAAAGCGTATGGGTGTTTTTACCGCCCTGTTCGCGGCTTTGATCTGTCTGTCCAGTTTTTGGACCGTACCCCTGATTCCGGGAATACCGATTGTCATGAAAAATCTCGTTATTGTTCTTTCCGGGGTTCTTCTGGGAACCTGGTACGGGGCGGCCGCGGCGGCGCTGTTCCTCCTGGCCGGCGTTCTGGGGCTTCCCGTGTTCGCCAACGCCGGGGGGATCGCGGCCTTTCTCTCCCCCGCCGGCGGCTACATGATCGGGTATGTCCTGGGCGCTTTGGCGGCGGGCTTCGTGGCCGGAACGCCGAAAATTCAGGATAAAAAGCCGGGCTTCCTGTACAGTCTCAGAATCGCCGCCGCCCTGTTCCTGGGATTCGCCATAATCCTGCTCTGCGGCGCCTTCCAGCTTATGTACCTAAACAGCCGCCTGGAAACTCCCCGGGGGATGCTGAGCGTGTTTCTGGGCGGGATTATCCCCTTCGTTCCCGCGGATTCAATAAAATTCGTCCTCTCCCTGCCCCTTGCCCTTGCCCTGCGTCCCGTGGCGGCCCGCTACATAAACCCGGCAGGATGAACAAACCCGCGGTCCGTTTATCCCGCATAACGAAGATCTTCCGGGTACCCGACGAGGCGGAGGAGGGCCGGCTGCGGGGCGGGCTCTTCTACGCCCTGGACGGGGTTTCGTTTGATATCGAAGAGGGGGTCTGTACGGTCATAGCCGGGGCCAACGGTTCGGGAAAAAGCCTTTTAATGTCCATAATCGCCGGCCTTGACGATCCCGATTCGGGGGAAGCGGAAGTCGCCGGAAAAACGGGCCTTGTTTTTCAGGACGCGGACAGCCAGATCTTGGGTGAGACCCCCCGGGAGGACATAGCCATCGGAGTCGGGGAGGAGGCGAAAAGGAAGGATGTTCCGGCCGTGGTCGAGAGTTCCCTTCGCGAAACCGGTCTTCTTTCCCGGGCGGATTTTCCTTCCCGCTTTCTTTCCGGCGGGGAGAAGCGCCGCCTCGGCGTGGCGGGGGTTCTTGCCATGAACGCCGGGATCATCATCTTCGACGAGCCCTACGCGAACCTTGACTATCCCGGGGTGGCGCGGATAAACGTCCTGATCAAAGAACTGCTGGCGAAAAGTAAAACCATTGTCATTCTGACCCACGAGCTTGAAAAATGCCTGGCCCTGGCGAAAAATTTTATCGTCCTCTACGAGGGAAAGATTGTGTTCGACGGAACGCCGGAAGAGGGTCTGCGCGGGACCCTTGAGGAATGGGGTATCCGCAACCCCCTCCGGGCCTCTTCCCGCCAGGAGGATCTTGTCTGGCTATGAGGGAACGGACCTTTGTTTTTCAATACCGGAAAGGGGGGAGTGTTCTGTACAAGATTCCCGCCCTGCCGAAGCTGGTTCTGGTTCTTTCCCTCGCGGTAAGCCTCATGTTCCTGCCTTTCCACGCCGTCGCCGCGGGCATACCGGCCGCGGCGGTTTTCGCCTGTATATGCGGCTTTAGGCCCCGGGAGCAGTTTACCGATATAAAACCGGTCCTGTTCTACACGGCTTTTCTCTACCTGATAAACATTTTTTCCCATCTCTCCGCCGTCAATTTCGCCGTTTCCCCGGGGGGCGCGGAAATCCCGGGGATACTGGCCGCGGTCTTTTACCCGGATTTGGAATACCGCCTGTACATCCTGCGGCTTCTCCTGGTCATGCAGCTTTCCGCCCTGTTTTTCCGTACCACCACATCAACCGAAATAAAAGGGGCAATCCGCGCTCTTGAGACAAATATCCGGGGGGCGGTAAAAAAACTGCCCTTCACAAAAAACGTTTCCGCCGGAGCGAAATTCGGGACAAGCCTGGCCCTTACCATAAGCTTCATACCGGAGCTGTTCGGCCTTTGGGAACGGCTCAACCGGGCCTACCGGGCCAGGGGCGGCAAGGGGGGGCTGAAAAAAGCCCGCATCCTCTTAATCGCCCTTTTTTCCCTTTCCTTCAACTACGCGGAGAAAAAAGCCAGGGCCCTGTCCGCCCGGGACATCGAATAAGAAACGGCGGCAGGCAAGACGGACCATGTATTAACTTGAGCCCTCCAATATGCTAATCTGGCGGCATGGTCAGGTTTCGGGGGCTTTTTTCTAAAGCCTGCGCGCTCCTTTTCCTTTCCGCCAGGCTCTTTGCCCGGGAGATAAGCGTCTATGTGGAGGATATGGACCTGGAGATCCCCCTGGAAGGCGCTGTCGTCCGATCCTGGGACGGGACGGAGTACGTCTGCGACGAGGAAGGCCGGGTTCTGGTGGATGTTCCCGATGACCGTCAGGTGGTGATCCACGGGAGCTATCCGGGTTACGAGAACGGCAGGCTGACCATCGGTATCGGGGAGAGCGATTTTACCCTGGGTCTGCGCCTGGCCGGAATTCTGGAGAACCGGGAGCTGGTTTTTGAGGCCAGCCGACCCGGGGTAAACGAGACCAGAACCGGCCGTAGCGTGTCCCTTTCGGAAAAAACCATAGAGAAGGCCGCGGAAATCGGCATTATCGAGGACGTGATGACCGCCGTCAAACTCCTCCCCGGGGTGGGCTATACCAGCATGTTCAACGCCCTCCCGAGCATCCGGGGGGGACACCCGGGGGATCTTACCGCGACCCTGGACGGTTTCTACATTGAGACGCCCTACTTCTGGGGCGGCGCTTTTTCCATATTCGATCCCCGCATGGTAAAGAGCGCCCAGCTTTCCCACGGGGTTTTTTCCGCCCGTTACGGCCATACCATCTCCGGGCTGCTGGAGGTAACATCCCAAAAGCCGTCCCCCACGGAACTGGAACTGGAACTGGGGGTTTCCACCAGCGTCACCAACCTGGCCCTCTCCATTCCCCTTTTCGGCAAGGGGGGAATCATGCTGATGGGTAAGGTTACCTACTACGATCCGGTGGTCTGGGCCGCCAAGGGCCTTTCGGAGCACGTAGAGGAGCTGGAGATAGTCAAGGTGGTGAGCACCACCCCCTATATCAGGACCGGCGCCCTGACGGCGGATTACCGGATAAACCAGGATCTGTCCCTGGATTTTACGGGATTTTTCGGCGCCGACGGCGCGGGGGCGCTCTACGAAAACGAGAGCGAACAGCAGGGTTACACGAGCAAATCGGATTTGGAATTCGACTGGCTTAGTTACCAGCTTTTTCTGATCGGCGCCCTTACCTGGAACCCCCGGCCGGAAATGATGATCAAGGCTACAGGCGGCTGGGGCTACCGTCAGGAGGATCTTTTTGGGGACATGGTATACAACGTGAACGTTCCCTTTTCGGCCCGCTTCAGGGAGAAATACCCCGATCTTTTTTCCGGCTCGCCCCCCAGCCTGGGGGATTCCTATTCCTTTGACACAAAGGCCAGAATAGAATCCACGGTTACCACCGTCAACCTTCAGGGAAGGATCGATTACGACTGGGATCTGGGAAACGGTTTTCTCTTCGCCCTGGGAGCTCAGGAACTCTACAGCCGCTGGCTTCGGGACATGCACCTCAACAGCCGTTTCGAGGAAGAAAAGGAATCCTACCTGGATAGAATCAGGGCCTTTATGACGGCCCGGGGGCTTCCCTTCTATCCCTCAACTTACGATAT
>JAITQR010000163.1 GCA_031288815.1 Treponema sp. | reverse complement strand
TGATTTAAAAACCACCCCATAATCAGAGACCGAGACTGTGTTTGAAATTCTCCACCACCTGATCCACCCCGGGCCGGGCGTCCACGTCCGCCAGCAATCCCTTCCCCCGGTAGAACTCGATCAGCGGGGCGGTCTGGGCCCGGTACACCTCCAGGCGCTTCTGAACCGCCTCGGGCTTGTCGTCGTCCCTGGTGTAGACCTGGCCGCCGCAGTGGTCGCAGATTCCCTCTTTCGTGGGTTTGTCGAAAATCACATGGAAGTTGTAGCCGCACTTACGGCAGACCCGGCGGCCTCCCAGCCGCTCCAGCACCGCCGGGTCGGGGATGTCGAAGTTGACCACCTTGTCCACCCGGGAAAAACCCGCCAGGGCTTCCGCCTGGGGAATGGTCCGGGGGAAGCCGTCCAGGATGTAGCCCTTTTGGGCGTCTTCCCGGGCAAGCCGCTCTTTTACCAGCTCGATGGTGGTTTCATCGTCCACCAGTTTCCCCGCGTCGATGATCGCCTTAACCTTGAGCCCCAGGGGGCTTTTTTCGGCAATGGCGGACCGGAAGATCGCCCCGGTGCTGATATGGGGAAGCTTCAAAATATCCACCGCCTTGGCGGCCAGGGTGCCCTTTCCCGCTCCCGGGGGGCCCAGAAAAATCAAGTTCATACCCTACTCCTTAAGGCTCAACCCGGTACACGGCGAAGCCGGTTTCCGTCGTCCTGACAAAGCTTATCCCCCCGGGCAGCTTGTCCCGGGCTTCCGGGGAACTCAGGAAGAGCAGGGGGCCGGATCCCCGGGGGAGGATCAGTTCCCAGTTGCCGTTGGGCCGGGGGCTTATCTCCCGTTTCTCGTCGATGTAGCGCAGGATCACCTGGCGGCTCTCGTCGGGGCTTTCCAGGATGATGTTTCCGGGACTGCCGCCGGGGAAGTTTCCCCCGCCGTAGGCCCGGTAGTTGTTGGTTACCAGGGCGAATTCCTGATCCGCCCTGATGGGCGCCCCCTCGAACCGCAGATCCCTGATCCGCTCCGCGCCGGGATTCCGGACGCTGCCGTCCCGGTTGTACCTGGCCGGCTGGGTGGTGTCTATCTTGTAGCTGACCCCGTCGATCACGTCGAAAAGGTAGGTGGGGAAGTCGTCGTTCTGGATGAGCTGCTCCTCCTGTTTCCCCGGCTCAAGCAGGTTAAACTGGCCGGCGCTGTGTTCCAGCCACTCTTTGATCTGGGCGCCCGTCAGCTTCAGGATGACCACCGTGTTGGGGTACACGTAGAGATCCGCGATGTTTTTGATGGCCAGGGGGCCGGCCGGGACGTTGGTGTAGTACCGGGGGCCCTGGCGGCCTCCGGCCTTGAAGGGCGCCGCGGCGGAGAGGATGGGAAGATCCGCGTAGGGGGTGGAGGCCAGGGCCTGTTCGGCGTAGCGTATCTGGGCCTCGTTGATGATCTGTACCGAATAGTCGTCCCGGATCACCGCGAAGAAGCTGGTAAGGGCTTCGGTCAGGCTGCCCCCGGAACTTTCCCCTCCCTCCCCGGAACCCACCGGGGAACGGATGTACTCCAGAACCGCCTGGTGCTGGGGGGCCAGGAGGGCGCTCAGTTCAGCGTCCGGGGCCAGGTTCGGCTTCCGGGCGGCGCTGTCGTACACCGGGATAAGGCTCCCGTTGCCGTCGGCCCGCCCCCAGGCCCCGGCGTTCCGCCGCACCGTCAGCTTAATCACTCCCAGGGTGTCGGCAAAGCTGCCGGGCATGACCACGGGGATCCCGTTGATGGCTCCCTTCCCCATATCCGCGCCCCGTATCTTTTCGTATGCCCTGCCGGGGAATTTCTCGTGGGAATGGCCGGTGACGATCACGTCGACGCCGGGAATTTCGGTCAGGAAGTGGGCGAAATTCTCCTCCCCTCCCTTGCGGGGGTAGTCCTGGATGCCCGTGTGGGCCAGGATCACCACCAGGTCCGCCCCGGCGGCCTTCATTTCGGGGACGTAACGCCGGGCGGTTTCGTATCCGTCCAGGGTCCGCGCCCGGCCCTTGAGCCAGGCCCCGTCCCAGGTAACAATCTGGGGGGTCAGTACCCCCAGCACCCCGATCCGCAGGGTTTGGAGCTTCCCGTCCCTGTCGGTGAAGTTCCGTACCAGGATGCTGTAGGGCTGGAAGTAAGGGCTCCCGTTGTAGTAAGTCACCACATTGGCGCCCAGTACCGGGAACCGGGCCCCGGCGATTACGCTGTTCAGGTAGGGAAGCCCGAAGTTGAATTCGTGGTTTCCCAGTACCATGGCGTCGTAGTTCATGGCGTTGAGCAGGCTCATGATGGGGCTAATCTCCCCTTCCTTGGGGGGATTCTTCGCCAGAAACTCCCCGAAGGGGTTCCCCTGGATGATATCCCCGTTGTCAAAGAGGAGCACGTTGGGTTCCCGCCCCCGAATTTCCCGAATCGCCGTGGCGATCCGCACCAATCCTGTCTGTTCCGTGGGCATGTCGGTAAAGTAATCGTAGTCCAGGTAGTTGTTGTGCACGTCCGAAGTGGCAAGAATCGTGATATCCACGGTCTGGGCGAAAGCCCCCAGAACCGCGCCGCAAACCAGCAACAGAACCGCCAGACCTAGGGTCAGGCGGAATTTCGCGCTCCGAATATCCATAGTACCCTCCAAGAACCCTCGGCGACGAGGGAAAACGTAGAGCCCTTTCAAAAATCAGGCCGATTTTGAGAGAGCCTTCCCAAGCATCTTACCGGAAAGCGGCCGCTTTTCAAAGGCCGGTGAAAAGGACTAAAAAAACTCTGAATTTTTTAATGATTCTCCAAAAAATACACCCGGGGAATATAACAGGGGGATTGTATTAAAACACGAAATGGGGTTTACATTATTAAGAGGTCTTTTTTATGTCCCAGGTTGGGTGGCTCTGGTCTTACATGAAAGGGAAACGCGCCAAATTTCTGGCGGGAGTGTTCCTGTCGGGCATAACATCGGCGATGATTATCGTCAATCCTATGTTATCGCAAAAACTCATAGATGATGTGATAACACCGGGAAATACGAAACCCCTGATTCCCCTGCTGGTAACGATGTTCGCGGTCCAGGTAACCCGCCTGACCCTGCGTTACATTATGCACAACGTGTTTCTTGAGCCCATGAGCAATACCACCATGACGGTTCTGCGGCGGGCCATGTTCGAGACGGTTCAGGGCCAGGATTACCGGTTCCTGCACCAGTTTCCCACCGGCAACCTGATGACCCGGATGACCCAGGATCTTGACCGGGTCCGCCATACGGTTTCCTGGGTTTCCTTCGCCTTTGTGGATTCGGTGGTTCTTTTTGTCTGCGCCTTCATCTTTCTTTTGTTTGTAAACTGGCAGCTTGCCCTCTGCCTTACGGCGGTTACCCCCTTCATCCTTTTTGTGAGTTACCGCTTTATAAAGATCATCCGGCCCCGGTTTATGCTCCTCCGGCAGAAACTGACCAGCCTGGGGACGGTGGTAACCGAAAATATCGACGGTAACCGGGTGGTCAAGGCCTTTGCCCGGGAAAGCCATGAAATCGGGAATTTTGAAAAGCACAACGCCGAATTCAGGGACGTAAGCTGCGGCAACGCCCTTATCGCCGCCCGGTATCAGCCGATTCTGGAACTGCTGAGCAACCTTCTGGTCGTCGTTACCCTGATAGTGGGGGGGCTTTTTCTGATCCAGGGCCGCATGACCGGGGGCCAGTACCTGGCCTTTTCTTCCCTCACCTGGGCTCTGGCGAACCCCCTCCGTATGCTGGCGGTTATCCTGGCGGATCTCCAGCGTTACAACGCCACGGCGGTAATGATCCGGGAAGTGGTGGAAGCCCCCAAGGGTTTCTCCGACGCCCCGGAGGCGGTGGAACTTCCCGGCCGTCCCGCCGGGGGCATTGAGTTCCGGCATGTGAATCTCAACATCAACGGAAACACCGTTCTTGAGGACATCAGCTTCAAGGCCGGAGCGGGGGAAACCATCGGCATCCTGGGGAGCACCGGCTCGGGGAAGACCTCCCTGGTCAACCTCCTCGTTCATTTTTACGAACCCGATTCCGGGGAAGTGCTGGTGGACGGGCTGAACGTGCGGAACTACACCTTTTCCTCTCTCCGGCGGCATGTGGGGCTGGCCATGCAGGACGTGTTCCTCTTTTCCGACTCGGTGAAGGGCAACGTCGCCTATGGCCGGCCGGAGCTTGATGAGGAGATCATCATGAAGCGGGCCGCCCAGGCCGACGCCCATAGCTTTATCAGCAAGATGGAGGACGGATACGAAACCCTGGTGGGGGAACGGGGGGTGGGACTTTCCGGCGGACAGCGCCAGCGTATCGCCCTTGCCCGGGCCCTGGCGATTGAGCCTTCCATCCTCATCCTGGACGATACCACCTCCGCCGTGGACAGCGAGACGGAACAGTACATCCAGAACCAGCTGCGGAACCTGGATTTCCCCTGTACCAAGATCATCATCGCCCAGCGGATCTCCTCTTTCCGGGGGGCCAGCCAGATCCTGGTCATGGACAAGGGCAGGATCGTGGAACGGGGAACCCACGAGGAACTCCTTGCCAACAGGGGTTTCTATCACCACATCTGGTGTCTCCAGTACAATATCGAGCCCGGGGAAAGCTCCCCCGCCGGCGGGGCCTCTCTTTTGAACGGGGAGGCGGACTGAAATGGCCAAAAAAATACGGGAACAGAAAACCGCCCAAAACCGCAACCGCTACGATGTGGACGAGTACCTGGACGAGAAAGTCAGCCTTTTTAACATACGCCGCTGCCTCCGGTATCTGATACAGGCAAAAACCCACCTTTCCGTGGCCCTGAGCCTTTCGGTCCTGGGTAACCTGGCAAGCCTTACCGGCCCCCTCTTTATACAGCGCGCCCTGGACGTGGCCGTCCCCACCAAAGACCTGGGGCTCCTCCTCAAAATGGCCCTGTACCTGGGTATCTCTATCGTTATCGCCATAGCCCTGGGCGCCACCAGGAACGTTCTTGTGGCCAGGGCCGGAGCCGGCATTATCCATAACATCCGGTACGATCTTTTTACCCACCTCCAGAAGCTGCCCTTCTCCTTCTACGACAGCCGTCCCCACGGGAAGATCTTTGTCCGGGTAGTGCCCTACGTGAACAGCGTTTCCGACGCCCTTTCAAACGGTATCATCAACTTTGTCATAGAAGTGCTGAACATCGTCTTTATTATCTTCTTCATGTTCCGGGTAAGCCCCCGGCTCGCCACCGTCACCGTTCTGGGCCTGCCGATCCTGGCCGTCTTTATCTGGACCATCAAGCCACGGCAGCGCCGGGCCTGGCAGCGGGTTTCCAACAAGAACTCCAACCTCAACGCGTATATCCAGGAGTCCATCGACGGGGTCAGGGTGACCCAGGCCTTTGACAGGCAGAAACGGAACATCAGTATCATGGACGATCTTACCGATCAGCGGAACCGGGAATGGATGCGGGCCCAGTACATTTCCAACACCACCTGGTTCTCCACCGAAACTATCAGCCAGATAGTTTTTTCTTTTGTGTACATCATGGGCGCCTACTGGATGCACCCCATGGCCAGCTTCGGCATGCTCCTGGTTATGGGGAACTACACATGGCGCTTCTGGCAGCCCATCATCAACCTGGCGAACATCTACAACACCTTTATTACCGCCATGTCCTATCTGGACCGGATATTCGACACCATCGCCGAACCGGTAAAGATAAAGGACGCCGAAGGGGCGGTGGAATTCCCCTTTGTCCGGGGTCATGTGGAATTCAAGGACGTCAGCTTCAGTTACGACGGGGTTCGCAAAGTGCTGAAAAACGTCAGCTTCGACGGGCACCCGGGGGAAAGCATCGCCTTCGTGGGTCCCACCGGCGCGGGAAAGACCACCATCGCGAACCTCCTCTCCCGGTTCTACAACATCGAGGAGGGGCAGGTCTGCGTTGACGGCCAGGATATCATGAAGGTAACCCTCAAATCCCTGCGCAGCCAGATGGGGATCATGCTTCAGGACAGTTTCCTCTTTACCGGAACCATCGCCGACAACATCCGCTACGGCAAACTGGACGCCACGGACGAGGAGATCCGGGCCGCGGCCAGACTTATCGGGGCCGACGCCTTCATCGAAAAACTGCCCCAGGGCTACGACACCCCCATCAGCGAAAGAGGGGGCGGCATAAGCCAGGGCGAACGCCAGCTTCTCGCCTTCAGCCGTACCCTTATCTCCGATCCCCGGATCCTCATCCTGGACGAGGCCACCAGCAGCATTGATACGGGAACCGAGCAGCTTGTGCAGGAAGGCATCCGTACCCTGATGAAGGGCCGCACCTCCTTTATCATCGCCCACCGGCTGTCCACCATCCGGGATTGTTCCCGGATCATGTACATCAAGGACGGGGAAATCGCCGAGGCGGGAAGCCACGACGAACTCATGGCGAAGAAGGGGCTCTACTACCAGCTTTACTGGACCCAGCACGCCGAGGAAACGGGGATGCGCTAGAGGAGGGGAAC
>JAITQR010000023.1 GCA_031288815.1 Treponema sp. | reverse complement strand
GGCGCTGATCCGCATGGCCTGGTGAACGTAGGCCCGTCCCGCCAGGGGGTCCCGGATCGCCCCGCCCAGACAGGTGGCCGCCCCGCCGAAGGGTTCTATCTCCGTGGGATGGTTGTGGGTCTCGTTCTTAAAGAGGAGGAGCCAGGGTTCCCGGGAACCGTCGTCGAATTCGGCCTCTGTTTTCACGGTACAGGCGTTAATCTCCGCCGATTCGTCCACATCCCCGGCAAGGCCGCGTTTCTTCAGCAGCTTCGCCCCGATGGTCGCCATGTCCATGAGGGAACGCGGCCGGGCCTCCGGGCCGTAGATCTCCCGGCGGGCGGCTTCGTAGAGATCCCCCGCATGGAGCAGCGCCGGATCGGCAATGTCCAGTTCATCCAGGCTGGTAGTAAAAGTGGTGTGCCGGCAGTGATCCGACCAGTAGGTGTCCAGGACCCGCAGTTCCGCCAGGCTGGGGTCCCGTTTTATCGCGGCAAAGTAAGCGCGGCAGAATTCAAGATCCGCCGTCCCCATGGCAAGGCCGTAGCGCTTGGCCAGGGCCTCAGGATCCGCCCCCTGAATAAAGCCCTCAAGAACCGGCACGGCGGCGGGGACGATTCCGGCATCTTCAAGGGAGGAGGGAAGTTCCGGCGAAGCCTCCCGGGAATCCACCGGGTTGATAAGGTAGCGTTTAAGCGCCTCCAGGGCCGCACCGGAAACAGAAATACTACCGGATATGAAGACAAAGAAACGGGCGCTTTTGATCCGGGGCTTGATCCCCACGGCAAGTTCGGTACACTGCTCCGCCGAGTCGGAACGCTGATCGTACTGGCCGGGCAGGTACTCAATGCCGAAAGAAAGATCTCCCTCCCCGGCGGGGAGGGCATCGGAAAAAAACACCCTGTCGCATTGGGGTTCGGAAAAAACCAGATCCGCCGCCCGGCGGAAGTCCTCCTCCCCAAGCCCCCAGGCGTCGTAACGGTTAAGGATCCTGAGACCCCCCAGATCCGCAAGCTCCGGGTACCGGGCCCCCAGAAAATCCGCAAGCTCCGCCTTCAGCCGCCGGGCTTCCCCATCGAAGCCCTCCCTCTTTTCAACAAAAACCCGCCGCACCTTCAGGGGCCTGGCAGTTTGCCGCGCTTCGCGCATAAAACCTCCAAAAATCGCCTGGCAGACCTTCTTTACCTTACAAAATGCGATCGAACCAGGGTGCTAGTCTAGCGGGAACCGCAGGGGCAGGCAAGATCCGGTTCCGTCCCGGAAACGGGCGCGGTGAATTGACGCGGCGCGGGAATCGGAACATAATGCGTAGACAAAAACAGACACCAAAGGAGGGGGTATGGCCGGAAAAAAGGAAACCATCAGCAATCTCATCGACAGTTACCTTGAGAATCTGGAAGGTGATTTTTATCCGGAAGATATCGCCGGATATATCAAATTTATGGACAGCCTTGAGGGCAGGAAATCAAAAAAACTTAAAAACCTTCCCACGGAATATTTTGTATCCTTGCTGTACGGTGACGACAGGCTCTTTTCCGGCGACAACGGTTCCTTAACCGCCCGTTTCCTTTTCTTTAAAGACCTCGAATTTATTATCTCCCCCACCGAGGAAGAGGTAAGCGGCGGTTTTCTGCTGCCCGGCCACCGTTTTATCCCCTTCTGTTCCTCCCGGGTAATGCCCTGGCAGTGCGTTCTGCGCGACGGGAAGGGGCGGGAAGTATCAACAAAGGTAATACAAAAAAAACTGTACGGGCTTGAAATTTATTACAGCCTCTGGGGATTGGAAAACCTCTTTCTGTTGCTGGGGGAAGATCGGGAAACTAACGTTGAAGCGATAACCGGTGAAAAGGCGGCGGCCGGCGCCTCTGTGGATCTGACGGTTTTTGATTTCGCGGGTCTTTTTAAGGAATGGCGGTTTAAATTCGGCGATGCCCTGCGCTGCCGCACCCTGGACTGGAACAGGGGGATCTATTCGTTTGAGTACCTGCCGGAAGGGGCGGGAAAACAGAACCCCCGCTGGGAAAAAGGGCTTGAAAGGGGTTTCCGGAAGGTGTTTGGCCGCTTCGCTTTGGAGCTGCCGGTTCGGGAACAGATTGCCTACGCCTATTTTTTTGCCGGTAAAAGATGCCTGAAAGATCCCCCCATGGCCCTGGGGCATTTCTTTAAAAAACCGGTGAATATCTTTTATGTAAAATTCGGAAGGGAATACCGGCTGTGGAAGAACGAAGATCCGGATCTTGATTTTTTGGACGATGTTAAGAGGGACATGGACGAAGAAAAGTATCCGCCCGATTCGCTGAACGGAATTCTCCGCGGCCTGGGCTGTATCTTCAGCGATGTGGAAGTGGAAGCCTTTATGCGTGACGAGCTGTTCAAGAACCGCGGGGACGGTAAGGGGGAATACAGCGCCGCGCTTGACCGCCTGTTTCCCGATGAACCTCCTTTCTCGTCTTTAAAGCAGAAAAACACTTTTCTTAAGCATGTAAGAAGGCTCTGGAAAAGGGTTTGTGCGTCCTACAATTATTTTTCCGACCAGAAAGCGGGGGCCGTGCGCAAAGAGATACTCCGCATACTTGAGAATTACTATGCCTGGTTTGATGAATTTGTCCTGGGAAACGAGGATCTTGCGGACGATGAAATTCCCCTGCAGGACTATATCGGCCTGACCCAGACGGTAAGCATGTTTACCGGTATGCTTAACGATCTGAACGGAAACGCGGAAACAAGCGCGGAAAGCATTGACGAGATCAATGAAACTGCGATCAGCCTGGGCTGGCAGATAGACGAGATGCGGGCAAAAATAGAGACCAAGCTGGCCTCCCTGCGGGCCGGAAAGAAAAGGCAGGCCGGAAAGGGCGCGAAAATCATCGACTGGAACAGGCACCGGCGCTAAAAGACCGGCTTATTCTTCGGCATTTTTTGAATTTGAAATTGGCGTAAAAAGGCATTGACTCTTTTTTGTAAGTCTTGTATAACTTATAAAAATTAGTATGGAGGTTTTTCTATGGGGAAAAAGATGCTTATCGCCTATTGGAGCGGAACCGGAAACACCGAAACCATGGCGAAACAGCTTGCCAAGGGGGCGGAAGACGGGGGGGCGGAACTTGTCTGCAAACCTGTTTCCGGGGTAACGAAGGACATGGTTAAAGACGCGGCGGCCCTCGCCTTTGGCTGCCCGGCCATGGGCGCCGAGGTGCTTGAGGAAAACGAAATGGAACCCTTTATCGGCAGCCTCTCCCGGGCGGAGCTGGAAGGGAAAGCCCTGGGGCTCTTCGGTTCCTACGACTGGGGGGACGGCCAGTGGATGCGGGACTGGGCGGATCGCATGAAAGGCCTGGGCGCCCTGGTGGAAGGGGAAGGCATCATTGCCCAGCTTGCCCCTTCCGAAGAAGCCCTGAACAAATGCTACGGCCTGGGAAAACAACTTGCCGGGTAGCGCGCAAAGAAACACCGGTCAAGGCATGCCGGGGCGGTATTCCCGGTTTTTGGGGGCGGCGCGGCGAAAGGGGAAA
>JAITQR010000239.1 GCA_031288815.1 Treponema sp. | reverse complement strand
GAGGTATGTTGTTCTCCCGTGGTGGTTAGACTCGGGGTATCCTGCGGGGACCGCCCCTTCGGCAACATACAGGGCGGCCAGGCGGTCAGCAGCGGCGTTTGCCGGGAGCATTTTAACCTTGTATTCGGTAACCAGGGACTTCATGTTTTTCCGCCGTTCCTCGTTCCCTGTTTTCTGTAATTCTGCGTCGACATAGACGGAGGTATCGGTTTTTTAAGGCCCTTGTCAATTAGGAGTTTCCACAACGGATTATAACTTATTCCCATAAATCCCCTGATATGAATATACGGTATTAATATCGGCTTGTAATAAAACCGCCGCCCCACCTGAAAACTGAAAAGGGAAGTTTAGCCATGTTCCTAACCCCCGCAATGGCATTGAAACCGGGTTATATGCCAGTCTATGTGCTATTTTATGTTTTGCGTAATAGTTAGAAACGCCGGCCGTCCGGTAGTCTGCGCCTTAATTCCTTATCCCATAAAGAATTATGGTCTAGCCAAGAGGGGGAATCGAACCCCCGACCTGCGCATTACGAGTGCGCTGCTCTACCGACTGAGCCATCTTGGCGATACACTGGGAGATTATACCGGCTGGCTTTGTTATTTACAAGGACTACGGTTCGTTTTTCAGGTGGCGCAACACGCAAAGATGAACGTCACCGAAATATTCCGATACCCACGGCCGCCGCGGCCGGAACTTCCGCCGGGACGGTTTTCGGGCTGTGGTGTACCGGGCATGCCGGGACCCTATGCCTTCTTGCGTATTTTTATTGATCCGGCCCTCCGGTACTTGCGGATCACCATCACCAGGAAGGCGGCGATAAAAAAGATATTGCGCAGAGAGGACAGCAGGATAAGGGTGAGGGGTACGGAACCGATGGCAGGGGCTTTCTCCCAGCTTATGCCAAAGAGATCCAGCATCGTATAGACGTTCTCGATGTAGGCCGCCAGGGTTCCCATAACCATGAGCATCCAGGCCGCGTCCCTGGTTTTTGACCAAAGCATGATGGCAAAAAAAGAGGCCAGGGCTCCCAGGAAGAAGCGGCTTGACAGGTAGATAAATCCCGCCATATCCATATCCACAATATCTCCGGAGAAGGGAACAAAAAGCAAGACGTTAGAACTCCTGCCCGATAAGGGCCTTAAATTCTTTTTCGTCCAGGGTTTCCTTTTCGAGCAGCGCCAGGGCCACCTGATCCAGGGCGCCGCGGCGTTGTTCCAGGACTTCCTTGGTCTTGGCGTACTCTTTCTCCACGATTCGGGCGATCTCCTCGTCCACGTACTGCTGGGTGCTTTCCGCGTATTCCCGCTGGAACATGGGCTCCTGCCGTTCCGGCCCGGCCATACCGCCTCCCCGGGAAGTAAGGGCCACGTTGCGGAACCGTTCGCTCATGCCGTAATCGGTTATCATCTTCCGGGCAATGTCGGTGGCCTTGGTAAGATCGTTGGCCGCCCCGGTGGAGTACTCCCCGCTGATCATCTCCTCGGCTATGCGGCCTCCCATGAGGATATCGATCCTCCCCAGCAGATCCGAGCGGGTAATCGTGTAGCGATCCTCCACCGGCATCTGCAGGGTATAACCCAGGGCAAAACCCCGGGGAATAATCGAAATCTTCTGAACCGGATCGGCGTTGGGCGTGGATGCCGCCACCAGGGCGTGTCCCGCCTCATGGTAGGCGGTAAGCTTCCGTTCCTCGGGTTTCAGTACCCTGGTTTTCTTCTGCAAACCCGCCACGGTTTTCTCAATAGCCTCGTCAAAATCCCGCTGTTCCACCAGCTTCCTGCCGGCCCGTACCGCCAGCAGGGCCGCCTCGTTGACGATATTGGCCAGATCCGCGCCGGAAAAGCCGGAAGTTACCTTTGCCACCGTCGCCAGTTCCACCTGGGGGGAGAGCTTTACCCCCTTGGAGTGAATCCCAAGGATCTGTTCCCGGCCTTTCAGATCCGGCCGATCCACCAGTACCTGGCGGTCAAAACGGCCGGGCCGGAGCAGGGCCGGGTCCAGCACGTCGGGCCGGTTGGTGGCCGCCAGGATGATGAGCCCGCTGGTTCCGTCAAAGCCGTCCATCTCCACCAGAAGCTGATTCAGGGTCTGTTCCCGCTCGTCGTTCCCCCCGGCGATGTTGTTGATCCGGCTCTTCCCGATGGCGTCAAGCTCGTCGATGAAGATGATGCAGGGGGCCTTGTCCCGGGCCTGTTTGAAAAGATCCCGTACCCGGGCCGCGCCCACGCCGACAAACATCTCCACAAAATCCGCCCCGGACATGCGGAAAAAGGGTACCCGGGCCTCCCCGGCTACCGCCCGGGCAAGCAGGGTCTTCCCCGTGCCCGGGGGGCCCACCAGCAGCACCCCCTTGGGTATCTTGCCGCCGATATCGGTGTACTTCTGGGGATTTTTAAGAAAATCCACCACCTCCACCAGTTCTTCCTTGGCCTCGTCAACCCCGGCCACGTCGTTGAAGCGGGTAACGATATCCCCCTCCGCCACGATCACCGCCCGGTTCTGGCCCACGGAAAGCACGTTGCCCCCCATGCTGCCCAGCCGCTTCATCAGGAAGCGCCAGATGAAAAAGAAAAAGGCAATAGGCAGAACCCAGGAAAAGATGATGTTGAGGATTACGCTCCCTTCCCGGGAGACCGCGAAGTAGGCTACGTTTTTTTCGTCCATCAGCTTGATGATTTCCGGATCGTTGATAGGCACGGTCCGGTACACCGGGTCGGCCGGGACCAGATAGGGGCTCCGGAGAGGCGCCCGGGGGACGGCGTCCCGCCGGTTCGCGGTGGTATAGCCGGTAAAGTAGGAATCGCTCAGTTCCACCCGCTTAATTTCGCCGCTGGCGATCCGGGCCTTGAACTCGGAAAAGTCGATGGTCGGGTTTACCCGGCTGAGAAACACGTAGTTAAAGAGACTCATCCCCACAATCAGGATAAGGATGTAGATGATGGTGAACTTCCAGCCCCCGAAGGGTTTCAGATCCGGAAGCTTGGGAAACTTGCCGCCTCCAAAAGGAAACTGAGGCCCTTCGGGAGGTTTTTTTTTGTCATTAGGGTTCCCGGCCCCGAATTCGTCCATAATTCAAATATCCTCTTTTTGGAATGCTTATTCAAGCGGAATCGTTGTGGGCCCCGCGACCTTATCTGCGCCGGCTCCGGGAGATCAGCAGCAATCTTAAAAGGTTCATAAGGGCCGTAAGGGCCGAAGCCACATAGGTCAGCGCCGCGGCGGTAAGCACCTTTTTAACCCCGGCCAGTTCCTCGTCGCTGAGCACCCGGTTTTTCCGTAAAACGGCGACTGCCCTGGCGGAAGCGTTAAATTCCACCGGCAGGGTAACCACGTAAAAAAGCACCGCGCAGCCGAAAAGAATGATCCCCAGGTTGATAAGGAGGGGCAGGGAGAAGAAAATTCCCGCCACCGCCAAAACAGGCCCGAAGGAGGAACCGATATTCGCCACCGGAACCAGGGTGCTCCTTAGCGCCAGGGGGCCGTAATGAACCGCGTGCTGAATGGCGTGCCCTGTCTCGTGGGCCGCCACCCCCACCGCCGCTATGGAAGACCGGCCGTAGACCGGCTGGGAAAGCCGCAACACCCGGGAACCGGGATCGTAATGGTCGGTAAGGGAACCGGCGACCCCCTCGATACGCACGTCTCTTATGCCGTTAACCTTTAGCAGATAAGCGGCGGCGGCGGCGCCGGTAATATTCCGGGAACAGCCTATCCGGGAATATTTGGCGAAAGTCGATTTAACCAGAATCTGGGCAAAAAGAGAAAGCAAAACAGCAGGCAGCACCAGTACCGCGTAGTAGTAATCGAAATACATTATCCTCCCCCGCTCCCGAATCCCGGGCTTCCGGAACCAGCATACCACGGCGGAGCGGGGTATGAAACCCTCGCTGCCAGTCAATCGGGCGGGTTTTGAAACCGGCTCCATTCCGTCCCGTTTTGGGAAATTAAAAATATCGCGGCGCAACGCGGGCGGGGCTTGGGTTGGATTTCTGATGAGGCAACACGGCGGGTTTTCAAAGCCTCCCAATCTATATTAGAATAAAGGGCATGCGGTACAAGGGTATGGGAATTTTTCTGGCTTTAAGCCTCTTGTCCATCGGTCTGCTGGCAAACTGCAAAAGTCCGGCTCCGCCGCCGCCTCCACCTCCGGTATCGGAGCCGCCTCTGCGCCTCCTAACAAGAAGGCTCCTTGACCGGGCTTACAACCGGGACCACCTGGACCCCAAACAATTCCAGTACTTCCTCTCGGAAGCCATGGAGATGGAACGGAGCCGGAATATCTCCAACCTCAATCTCGATAGTAAAGGCGTGTTGGTTCAGGAAGACAGCCTGAGCGATGAGCGGATCTTTTTTAAGAAAGAAACCATGGGCGTGGCGAAGGATATAAGAATCGGCGAGGACTACAAACACTGGGAGATAGACATCCGTTTCAATCCGCTGGATGACCAAATCCTGACCTTCCGGGAAAACGACGAAGGGACTTTTGATCTGTTTTACGTCCAAACCAGAACAGGCAAAAAGATCCCCTACGGGGAAGAGGAATACGATCTCAGCTTTGGGGAGATCCCGCGGCTTATGATCAGACTGATTGAAAATTCCAGGAACCAGCCGGATATCACCACGGTGGAGGGTATTCCGGTGGATTCCCTCCCCCCGCCGCCGGTCCCCTAAGACGCCGCTTTGCAGGGGCGTTAAACCAGGGTCATGAACCTTATTCTTTTTGAAGAACATGAAGCCGGCAAACCGCTTCCCCGCCGGGACGGGCGTTGTGTTCATCTGTTAAAGGTACTGCGTAAAAAAACCGGCGACTCTTTCGACGCGGGCGTCCTGGGAGGCCGCCGGGGTACCGGAACAATCGAGGGAATCGGTCCGGACGGTTCCCTGTCCTACTCCCTGGATCTCTTTGAAGCCCCCCTTCCCCGTTTCCCCCTGCGCCTGGCGGTGGGTTTTCCCCGGCCCATCCAGCTCAGACGGCTCTTGCGGGATCTTTCCAGCCTGGGCCTGGCCGCGCTGGATCTGGTGGGAACCGATTTGGGGGACAAAAGCTACCGGGACACGAATCTTCTGCGGGACGGCGGGGCCCGTTCCGCGCTGATCGAGGGGGCCGTCCAGAGCCGGGACACCAGCCTCCCCCTCCTGACCCGGTATTCCCGGCTGGATGACTGGCTTGAGCGGCGGCCCTGGGAAGATGACGGGGAAGGCGGCGGCGGGCAAGGAGGGGGCGGACAGGCCGGTAACGAACAAGAGGGCGCGAAGAGACCGGCCCTCCTGGTGGCGGCGGACAACCTGCGGCCCGCGGGCTCCATGGCCGGGCTTGGCCCCGCCGGGGGGCGGGTAAGCGTGGCCGTGGGGCCGGAACGGGGCTGGTCCGACCGGGAGCGGGATCTGCTGGAAAAGGCGGGCTTTCTGCGGCTTTCCCTGGGAAAAAGGGCCCTGCGTACCGAAACCGCCTGCGTGGCGGCGGCGATCCTCGCCATGGAAAAGATGGGGGAACTGGGGTAAAGATGAATCAGGATCAGGTTAAGGAAAAGCTTCTCGCCATAGAAGAGGCGCCCATGGAATTCGCCCTTATCTATTCGGGGAAGTCCAGCAAGAAGGTTAACGGTCTTTACAAGCCCGACACCAGGGAGATCGTCATCCATAACCGGAACTTTAAAGATGACAACCTGCTTCTCTACACCGCTATCCACGAATACGCCCACCATCTCCACGCCTGCGCCCACGGGGGAAAGATCTCCGGCCGGGCCCACACCGCCGAATTCTGGGCGATCTTCCACGCCCTTCTGGACAAGGCCGAGGCGAAGAAGATCTACCGGGACGTGTTTTCCGGTTCCCCGGAACTGACGGAGCTGACCGAACTGATCCGGACAAAGTACCTGCTGGGAAACGGAAAGCTGGTCAAGGAAATGGGGCGGCTTCTCCTCCGGGCCCACGAACTGTGCGACGCCGCGGGGGCCCGCTTCGAGGACTATGTGGATCGGATCCTGCGGGTACCCCGGGTGGCGGCGGACATGGCCATCAAGATGTACCAGTACGACATAGACCCTTCCGTGGGGGCGGACAACATGCGTTTCCTGGCGGGGATAAAGAACGAGGACACCCGCCTGGGCGCCGAACGCGCCCTGCTCAAGGGCAAAAGTCCCGACACGGTGAAAATCGCGGCCCGATCCCCGGGGGAGGAGGAAGACCCCCAGGCGCGGCTGGTCAAAGAAAAACTGCGGCTTGAGCGGACCATCGAATCCCTTAAAAGACGGCTCGAGGAGATAAACCGCGAACTGGAGACTTTATAGCTCTAGTTTTTTACCGAGTTTGTCGATACTTTTACTATTATGTTCGGATTCTTCTCTCAGGTGGTTTTCCGTCGGGACCGGACGGGAAAATACGGCGTACTGTTTTTTCTCCTCCTGATCTCCGCTTTTCCCATCGGCGCGGAATCCCAGAATATCTTTCCCGCAAGCGTGATCCAGGGAGCCGGTTCAAAACAGGATATTTTCCCCTCCCTCTACTTCAGGGATTACCTGGATGTCCTGGGCGGCAGGGAAGATTCAAAACCCTACTGGGTCTATACGGAAACGGAGATGAAAAGTTCCGCGCTGAACTGGGCCGGATCAATTTCTCCCCTGCTCAACAACGATGTGCTGGCCTTTTACGGGCATCCGAATTCAAAAAACATGGGTATTCTGGGACGGTACCCCATTGAGGAACTGGATTCCCGGCTGAGCGCCCTGGCGGAGGAATACGCCGCGGCAAACGGCGGCAGGGGAGTCCGCAAAGCCTTTTACATCATCTACGGAACCGTATGGCCCGAGGGGGAAATCGGCATCCTCAAGGAGGAGACCCTCCTCCGCTATATCGAATACGCCCTGGCCCGCGGCATCCTGATCTTTCTCGATCACCAGATAGGCCGTTACGATCCGATAAAGTCCCTGGAGCGGATGCTGCCCTATCTGCGTTACCCCAACGTACATCTGGCGCTGGACCCGGAGTGGCGGACCAGCAGACCCATGAAGGAGATAGGCAGCGTTACCGCGGAGGAGATAAACCGGGCCCAGCGGACGATGGAAGAGTACCTGGCGGCAAACAATCTGCCGGGGGAACGGATGCTGGTTATCCACCAGTTTAAACCCTGGATGATCAGTAACCGCCCCCAGGTATTGAGCGACTTCAGGCGGGTACGGCTGGTACACTGCGCCGACGGTTTCGGCAACCCGAACCAAAAACGGGCCGCCTATGCCAGCAACGCGGAAGCGCCGAA
>JAITQR010000232.1 GCA_031288815.1 Treponema sp. | reverse complement strand
CCCGGTAACGAATTTTATTTCCTCGCCGTCCCGTTCGACGTACTGGTTGTCCAAAAAACGTACCAGGGCCTGACCAACGGTAAGACGCACCGTATTTCCCATCTTCCTGTTCCTCCATTTCAGCGTTTCGGCTGCCAGATCTTGTCTTCCGGCCCGGTGACCCATTTATGCTCTTCCGCCACGTACTGTTTCCCGTAGTGGTTCCCTTCGATGTGGCGGATAACCCAGAGGTACCACATGGCGTAACCCGGCGCCGTTACCTGGGGATGATCTTCCCCGTCTTTAATGTAAATCGTGTCCCGGTCTTTGATAATGTAAGGGGTGTTTCCAATGGCGGTAAGGCCGAAGCCCTGGGAGGGCAGGAAACGGTAGTGGTATATCTCCGGCTGGGGATGATGGTGGGGGGGATAGCTTGACCATCTTCCCGGAAGACCGATCACTTCCCCGATAACCAGGTTGGATTCCGGCCGGTTGGTATCGTCGAAAATAGTCCGGACGATACGGGTAGACGTTTCCCGCATGGTTCCCTCCCCGCGGAATTCGCTACGGCACTCTTCGGGGGTGTAGAGCCGGGACTTGATAGGCCGGGGATTGTCGGTGGCGCAACGGTAGAACTCGCAGCCCCCCTGCCCCGCCCTGATGCTCACCGCGCAGCCCGAGGGAACCGAGAGGCACCAGGGGGAATGATCAAACAGATCCGGCCGGGAAATTTCCGCCGACTGTCCCTCCCAGGAAACAAGCGCCGCGCCCCCGCTTAAAAGCCATATCCGTTCATCCGCGGCGGAGGCGTCCTCATAGAACTCCCCCCCGTCCAGTTTGAGTACCCCAAAATCCATCAGCATTTCCGCCCCCGCCCCGGCGCGATCCGAAAGGGGGGTATATCCCCGGATAAAGGGAATCCGGTGACGTATCTGCATGATCTCCTCCTCGATTTCCGGCAATAAATTCCCGGCAATACCGGAACCGCGAAGATTCCGGGCTTTCGTCCTACTTGAGTTCCTCAAGTTTCACCGGCCGTTGTTCCTTGAGGGATTTGGCGGCCCCCAGGGCCACGTAAAGATCTTCAAGGCCGTCGTTTCCGGTAACCGGAACCGGTTTGTTCCGGGTAAGGGCCTCAACAAAACTTTCCATCTCGTCGATAAAAGCCTGCTTGTAGCGCTCCAGGAAGAAGTACAGGGGCTTGTCCCCGATAACCCCTTTTTCGTTGTACAGCAGCGCGGTACTGGGTGTGTCGTTTTGGGCTACCGCGGCCCCTTTGGAACCAAACACCTCCACCCGCTGATCGTAACCGTAAACCGCCTTGCGGGAATTGTCGATAACACCGATGGCGCCGCTGGCGAACTTCAGGGTTACTATGGCGGTGTCCACATCACCGGCCTTGCCGATTTCGGGATCGATCAGGACCGATCCCGCGGCGTACACTTCGGTAACCTCGCTTCCCGCCTGGAACCGGGCCATGTCGAAATCGTGGATCATCATGTCGATAAAGATGCCCCCCGAGACCGCCACGTAGGAGGGAGGGGGCGGGGCGGGATCCCGGGAGGTTATCTTTACCACCTGAACCTGCCCGACTTCCCCGGCCAGGGTAAGATCCCTTACCCGTTTGAAGTTGTGATCAAAGCGGCGGTTAAAGCCGACCTGCAACTGTACGCCCGCTTTTTTTACCGCCTCCAGGGCCGCTTTTACCTTGGGAACGGAAAGGTCGATGGGCTTTTCGCAGAAAATATGCTTCCCCGCCTGGGCGGCGGCGACAACGTAATCCGCGTGGGTATCGGTAGAACTACAGATAACAATCGCGTCGATGGAAGGATCGTTCAGCAGCTCCTTGGGGTCTTTGGTCAGCTTCCCCGCCCCCAGGGAACGGACAAAAGCTTCGCCTTCCGGGTTAAGAAACGGATCCGCCACCCCCGCGAGCTCCGCGCCATCCACAAAGTGAGCAATATTCCCGGCGTGGATCTTGCCGATCCTGCCGATCCCGATAATTCCGACCTTTAAGCTGTCCGCCATAGGGGCCTCCTCTAAAATCAAAATCGCATTAGTTCACCGCTTTCAAAGGCTTCTTTGCATTTGTAGGCTATTTCCGAAACCCTGGTTCCGTCGTAAACCGATACCTCCGGCTTCCGGCCCGATATAATACAGTCCACAAATTCCTGTATCTCCCTTACGTAGGCGCTGTCAAAACGTTCAAGAAAATTTTCGCTGCATTCTTTTCTGACGCCGTGATCGTCCAGGATTTCCACCAGATTCTTTTGGGGAATATGAGCAATACGCAGAATACCCCTGGTGCCGATGATCTCTGTCTCTACATTATACCCATGAGGGGCTGTGCGTCCAGCAAATAAATACACCATGGTTTCATTTTTGAATTTCATCAGGCAGGAAACGTTATCCCCGTCTTTGTACCGGCCGAATTCGGGATGGGCGTAGCATCCCCCGATGGCGTAAACCGTTTCCGGTTCCGATCCGGTAAACCAGCGGGCAAGATCGATGTCGTGAACCGCCATATCCAGGAACTGCCCCCCCGAATGGGCGGCAAAGGCGATGGCCCCTTCTATGAACTTTTCCGGATCCTGGCTGCAGGAACGGAACAGTACGGGCCTGCCGATCTCCCCGGCGGC
>JAITQR010000184.1 GCA_031288815.1 Treponema sp. | reverse complement strand
AGGGCGTCGATACAGCGGTGGTAGCCCCAGGCCCAGCCCGCAATGCTTCCCGACTCAATGCCGGGGTAGAGGCGGTAGAGCGGTGATTGCCGGGCCTCAGCGGGAGTGGACACGTCGTGAACAATGGCGGTCCGGTTGAACCGGGCCGCGATAAAGCCCCGGCCGGTGATGGCGTCAATAACCCTCTCGTTCATAAAGCGATAGCAGCCGTCGCCGGTTAACACCACCGGTAATTGAGCGCCCTTGTCATGGGGCGGGATAAGAAGCTGGAGCTCAAAACTGAAGCGTTCTTCCCCATTACCGATGGTAATGGCATAGGTATTGAACACCCCATTGAAGGAGCACAGGAATTCACAGTCCTGTTCCTTCGGCTTGGGGGGCAGCCCGCCGTATTCCATCCCCAGCACCAGTTCCAAAATCCGCTCGCGCTGGGAGTTCCATTCGCCGGCGCTTTGAATCCGCATGCCATCCGCCTTTACCAGCGGGTCAGGCAGCTTTTGAAGCACCCTATCCTGCATACACCAGCCTCCTGATGATGTGCTCCTATGTAAACACTTTCTTACAACAATTTTGTGAAATCACTCCAATTTTTTCATGTTTAGAGTGAAAACCACACAGCGGATGACCCGGGTCACTGAATCTTGATCCCTACGGGTTCAGGCGTCTTCCTTTACGATGGTAAGCAGCCGCAGTTCCGGCTGCTTGGTATAGCCGGTGATGCGGACCGTTTTTTCCAGCCCCGGTATGAGTTCAAAGAAGTTGTCGCTCAACTGCCTACGGTCATCATCACAGACTAAGTAGGCGACGGGCACATAGGTATCCGCCTTGATGGTAACCACATAATCGGCGCCATCCTGCCGGCCGGAAGTAATCGCCGCCTTAAAGGGCGCAAAGCTGTAGCTGCGGTAATGGCCCCGCAGGCTGGTGGCGGGTTCAAAGTCCCCATCCTCCGGAATTTTGGCGTAGTAGAAGCCCGTGTCCAGGCTGCTTTTGGCCTCGAAGGGGGGAAGCTCTTTCCGGCTGTGCTTATCAAGACGCAGTTCCCCGGTTTTAACTTCCGCGCTTTTCCCGTCAAAACTCATGTAGCCGTATTCAATCCGGGCGGAAACTTCCCGGGGGGATTCGTTTATGGCGGTGATATAGCCCTTGCCGTCGAATACCCGGATGATAATTTTCTTGGGCGCAAAGGCCCGTTTAAGGAAGTAGAAGGCGATTTTCCGGGTGCCGTAATAGTCCACGGTGGTCCATCCGGTCTCGGGCCAGGCGTCGTTGTACATCCAGATAAGCCCCCCGGACCAATGCTCCGCCCGGCGGAGGGCCTCCATCATTTCCCGGTATTGGATACCGTGGTTAACGCCGCCGTAAAGCAGATAATCGTCCACCTCCTGCATCATTTCCAGGGGGACCAGGTTAAAGCTGGCGCCCCGGGTAATAAACAGATCCTTTCTAAAACTGGAAGGCGCCTCCGGATAACCTTCGTGGTTCGCCCAGGATTTGCTCTCCTTGGATACCGGCTCTCCGGCATGATAACGTTCCACGGAACTGCGGACCAGGGGGCCGTGGAAACCGTATTCGCTGGAAAAACGCACATGTTTGGCAAGCTCGTCATAGATGTAGAGGTTGGGCTTTTGATTAAAGGCCGCTTCCATGGACATGGGCTTCTTTTCCGGGTTGGCAAGCTCCCGCATGATGCCCCAGGCGTGGCAGTCCCCGGCATAGGGATCGTTAGCCCGGCTGCCGCAGAAGGGAGAACTGGGCATATAGGCGGTTAGGGGCATATAATCGTGTACCGCCTTGGGCTGGATATAGTTAAAGACCTTAAAACCAAAATAATAAGGGGGATCCGTGTCTTTAGTGAACCAGTCGGTGTAGGATTCGTGGATCTCGTTGTTGCCGGTCCACACCGCGATACAGGGCTGATTGGCCAGGCGTTTGGTCTGATACTGGGCTTCCCGCTCGGCCTCGTAAAGAAAGGCCGGGTCGTAATCGGGATAGTAGGCGCAGGCGTACATAAAGTCGTGCATCAGCATAATGCCGTCCCTGGAACACTGGTTGTAGAATACCTCCGGTTCATAGACCCCGCCGCCCCACATCCGCAGCATGGTAAAGTGCTGGTTTTTTGCCTCGTCCACGATGAGCTTGTATTTTTCGTCGGTGGTGCGCATATACACGGAATCCGTGGGGACCCAGTTGCCGCCTTTACAGTAAACCCGCACGCCGTTAACCACGCAGAAGAAATTCCGGGTGCCATCGGCCCGTTTGGAATGATCCCAGGTGATGGTGCGGATGCCGAAGATCTTTTCATCCATCTCGTTTACCGCGCCCCGGCAGCTTACGCCGGCCTTGACGGTGTAAAGGTTCTGATCGCCGTAACCGTTGGGCCACCAGAGTTTCGCGTCCTTGAGGCTTATCTCCTCCCGAAAGGCGTTGTAGCCTCCCATGGTGTAAAGCTCCCGTTCCGCCTCGTAAACCGATTTGCCCTCGTATAGCAGGCTGTATTTCAGGACGGTCTCGTCGGAGGTAACCACGCTGATATTATCAATTTCAAAATTGATTCCCAGCCGTACCTGGCCTTCCTCAATCTTGAGGGTATCCGCCCGGAACATGGTGAGCCGGGCGCCGGAAAGTCCCTCCAGATAAATGCTGCGTCCGATGCCGCAGGTGGGCACGGCGCGGCACCAGTCCCAGCCGTAGGTATAGGCGGGTTTGCGCATATGGGTACGCTGATTGTGGTTGCCGTTTACGGAATAGTAGGACATGGTGTCCGCCATTTCGTAGTTGTCCTCCAGGCCTCCGGTAAGGCGGATGATAATCCGGTTCCGCCCCTCCTTAAGGAAGCGCTTTACGTCCTCCTCAAAGGCGACAAAGGTGTTGCTGTGCTTAAAGGCCACCACGTCGTTGATGATGATGTGGGCCTTAAAGTCCAGCATTTCGATGTGGAGCCGTACCTGTTCATGGGCCAGGAGTTCCCCGGAAACCTCAAAGTCCCGGAAAAACCACCAGGAAAGATCCTCAAGCCACCGGACTTGCAGGGTGTGGTCCTGCTCCAGGGGTTCCTCCATAAGACCGGCGCCGATCAGGGCGGTAATTACGTCGCAGGGAACCGGGGCGTCCACATAACCTTCCCTTTTGGGGAAGGGGGGCTTATGGGGCATCCGGGTGGGGCCGGTGATTTCAAATTTACCCTCCGGGCGGGAAGTAACCATGCCGTACTGTTCCGGGCCCACGTCGATAAATTCGGCCCGTAATTTCCAAGTACCCGCTAACGATTGTTTTACGCTCATATCCTTTTTGCTCCTTGAAAAACGCTATAAAAACTGAAACCAGTTTATCCGGGAAGAACCGGTACACTTCAAATACACGTCGTGAATTCCCCCCAGAGCCTCCCCGGAGGGGCCGGTCTTTTCGAGTTCCACCCCATAGGTCTTGTAGCTAAGGTCGCTGCCGGTTTGCAAGCCCGGGAGGACCGCCAGCCGCCGCCCCCCCTCGTCTTCGCCGGCGGCATCCGCCCAAACCTCCACGGAGGCTTCCGTCCGGGCGGCCAGGCGGATGAGGAATTCCCGGCCGCCGCCGCCCAGGTTGATGTCCCGGTAGCAAAACACCGTCTTATCCTCCGCGGCAAGATAAAGCCCCATCTCGCTGCCCCCGGGCCCAAAGGCCGATCCCGTGTCGGAGAAGGCGCTGCGGAAAAAGGCGGGCATACCCGCCGGCGGGTTAAAGGGGGGCTTTCGGGAATCGTAATGCTCCGCCTGGATCAGGGCGAAGGCGTTTTTCGGCTCCTGGTTTTGCACCGCCAAATTCCGCTGGGCCATAATGTCCCGGTTGTTTTTATCCACCGCCTTAACCTTCACCATGCCGTTTTTCGTTCCCCGGGCGCTTACCAGCCCCCGCTGATCCACCTCCGCGATTTGGGTGGGCTGATCGTCAAGCCCCGTCAGGCTCCACTCGAACAAACCGGGGTCCAGGGTATCGAAAGTTACCTGATCGTAGTTTTTTTCCGGGGCGCGGAAATAGACGGTCTGCCGGCTGGTTCCGTTTTTACGCAGGATATGATCGCCAATCCCCGGCTCGTACTTTAAGACCGGGAAGTCCACGGTGAGTTTTTCGCCCCCCAGGTCGCATTTGTTTTCTTCCAACTGGTTGGTCACCAGGATGTCCACCCAGGCGCTTTTCCCGTTGGAAACCGCCCGGACCCGCACCCGGCCGTTCCCTACCCCGGCGGCGCGGAGGACGCCGTCGCCGCCAATCTCCGCCAGGGCGGTAGGCTTATCGTCCAGGCCCGTCACGGACCAGCTTACCTCGTCCAGGGAAGTGGGGGGGCTCAGGACCGCCTTAATGGGCAGCGAGCCCCGCCGTACCCGGAGGGAATTCTGCCGGTAATGGGTTTCCAGGCCGATGGCCTCGGTTTTGTCCGGGGTATGGCCGAATTTGAACCAGGCGATGCTCAGGCCCCGCTTGGCGGTCTGGATGTACAGATCCGTGATCCCCTCCAGGCCGCTGATGGGTTCGGCTATCTTGATCCACCGGGGCTTATTCAAAAAAGCCGGATCGTCCCGGTCCATGCCGGGACCGATGCCGAGGCCCGGCGGCAGGGACTTATCGGGCCGGGTATCCGCGACGACTATTGCCTTGATGAGCTTTCCGCCCCCGGCGGGGTCTCCGGCGTAGAGCAAAAGCTCCGTGTCCCGTTCCGCCGATACCAGGGCGGTAAACAGGGCGGGACGTCGTTCCCCGCTAAAGTCAAGGTCCTTATAGACAATCCAGGCCTTATCGGCATTTAACAACACGGCGGTACTCCAATCGTAGGAGCAGTTGTTCATCTCCATCTGGCCAAGGCCGCTGTAGTCGTCAAAATTTTCCGCCCACCGGTGCTTGCCGGTAAAGATCTGGCGGGGACATTCTTCCCCTTCCAGACGCAGGCTTGTTTCCGCGGCCCGGGGGTCGGCGGACGAACGGGCCGCCTGAAAGACATATTCCCCCGGTTCCACCCAAAACCGCTCCCGGGTAATATCCCATACGCCCAGCTTATCCTGAATGGCCGCCTCTACCTTGAGGGTCCTGGTCTCGCCGGGCAGGATATTCCGCAGCCGTTCAAAGGCGATTAGCCGTTTCCTCGGCTGCTCAAAGCGGGGCTTTCGGGGCTGCCGGGGATTGTAGTAACCGTAAAACTGGACAATCTCGTCGCTGGGGTAGGATCCGGTGTTCCGCACCTGTACCGAAAGCTCCAGGGTATCCTCCCCCCGCTTTACCGCTTCCAGGCCGGCATACGCAAAATCGGTGTAGGTAAGGCCGTAACCAAAAGGATAGAGGGGCTCGCCGTCGAAATATTGATAGGTGCGCTTCCCCTTAATAATATCGTAAATCTGGATTCCCGTATTAATGGTACCGTTCATCTTGCTGACATTATCGTTGGCGTTCTCGTCGTAAGGGGGATGGCGGTAGGAAGCGGGGCGATGCCCGGTGCTTGCCCCGGGCATATCGGAAACGCGCTTGTACCAGGTAGCGGTAAGCCGGCCCGCGGGGGGGGAGAAGGGGACAAAACCCGTATAGCCCGGCGCCGCCCCCTGATAGCCGTCGTCAAAGAGGGCGCTTACCAGGGCGGCCCCTTCTTCCTGGCAGGACTGGCCGATGTGGAGGATAGCCTTAACCCGGGGATTCCGGTGGATCTCTTCGGTAACCGTCATGGGGCTTCCGGTTTTAACCACCAGGATGACATCCCGGCCCAGTTCCCCGGTGGTATAGTTGATCACCTCCATCTGGGCTTCCCCCAGACCGCAACGGTACAGGTCTACCGCCTCCCGGGCGTTCAGGTGGGGCTCGTAGCCCAGGGTCAGAACTATCACCGCGTCCGGGGGCAACGCGGAAACAGCCTCGCGGACGGCTTCCTTTTTCGACTTGATGATCTCAAATTCGAACTTCTGCTCGTCCTTAAGGCCCGCAAGCCGCTCCGGAATATCAATAGGGCCGGCGGTACCCAGGGGAAGGATACTCCCGTCCTCCCCGGCAAGGCCGATAAAGCTGCCGTGGTTCAATTCCTCATCGTCGGAATCGAAGGCCATACCGCCGTTTCCCGCCACATAGTTATAGATGGCGGTTTTTCCGTCCTGAAGTTTCGCCAGGCCGAATTTCTGGTAATTCACATAGGCCAGGGGCTGGGCGAAACCCATGGAAACATCGTTATCCCCTTCCCCGGGGGCGCTGGTATTGTTGACGAATTTTCTGTCATAGGAAATCTGGGCAAAAAGCTCGTTTATTGGGGTACGGAAGAGGATGTAGTTCGATCCGTAGTCGTAGATCTCAAAAAGTTTGTCCTTGTCCGTAAAGACCGGTTTTTTGGCGCCCCCCTTGGCAAGGATCCGATCCCCGTCGGGGGTTTCCGCCCCGGTTTGTCCTCCCGTGCTCTGGCCGAAACCCTTGGCGGCGTTCCGGTATTTGGCGTTGGGGTTCAGCAGGTACTGGCCGTTGGCGGCCTTAATCGCGACGGTATCCACCGCCCGGCTGAAGGAAACGTTTGCCTTGCCCAGCTTGTTTTCAAAGGCGTCCTTGACGGTAACCGTATAGGGATAATTGGGGGAATAATGATCCCGCAAAATCCAATCCCCCAGCAAGCCCAGGACCACGGCGTGTTTCGTTTCCGATCCCTTGAGGGGGAGGATGCCGTCGTTTTTCAGGAGTACCGCCGATTCCTGGGAGGCTTCCAGGGCCAGCTTCTTGTGTTCGCTGATATTGGACTGAACCGTACCGTAAAACCCGGGTTTGTTGTAGGGACTGAGGAGATCGAATTGATCCAGATCCCCCGTCCGCAGCCGGGCCACAAAGGTACGGCGCACCAGTTCGTCTATATCCTCCAGAGAAACCATGCCCCGGGCGACCGCCTCGTAGATGGTGGGCATCACCAGGTTCGGCATTTCCCCAAAGCCGATGGTACCGTTTTTGATGGAATCCGCCGCGGAAAGGGCCCGGCCCGCAGGATCATCGTAGTAAAAGCGCTGGTTATGGAAATAAAGGTTCTGGGGGTTATGGAAATCGGTTACCACGGTAAACTCATAATGCCCCGTGTCCGGATAATTCGGGGTCCATTCTTTCAGGAGGTTCTCACCCTGAATGGAATTTACCATCATGGGTTTGCCGTTGATCAGGTGGTAGGCGTTCATAACCGCCTTGGTTACCCCCGCCTCCACGGGATACTTAAAGTTCTTAAAATAATATTCCCGCATATTCCGCTGGGTCATAACGCTGTTGGTCCAGATTCGGTTGATTTCGTTATTGTAGCCCAGAAAATGCTTCATGGTGGGCTGTACCATCTGATAACCCGCTTCGGTGCGCTTATTCATGGCCGCCGCGACGGCAATGGCGAGGCTGCCGGTCAGGAAGGCGTCTTCCCCCATGGTCTCATAGGCCCGGCCGTACCGGGGGTCCCGCAGCAGATCCACCACCGGGGACAGGGTACTTACCTGGCCGTAGGCGTAGATTTCCCGGGCCATGGCGTCCCCAATCCGGGCGTAAAGCTCCCGGTCCCAGCATTGGGAAAGTCCCAGGGGAGCGGGGTACACCGTAGCCTGCCCTACCCAGGCAACCCCGTGAAGGCCCTCGCTCCCGCTCCGGCCGCCCTGAAGGCCCAGGCGGAGGAAACTTCCCCCCATGACAAATATTGACAGCTTTTCGTCCAAGGTGAGCCTGGACACGAGATCCTCTACCCTGGTCATGGAACTCAGAGCGGGGTCCTGAAACGGATAAACATAGAGGGGATGAAAATCATCCCGCTCCCGAATTTGCGTCATGCTGCACCTCCCGGGCAATACAAACAATAAGACAGCTCTTCTCCCCGGCTGATGAAAAGACGGGGTATCGCCGCTAAGAAACTGAAATTGTCGGAAATACTGAGCTTCTGCATCAGACCGAAGGCCCGCGCTAACCGAGTTTGCAAGAAGCTCTTCTTATTCCTTTTCCCAAAGGTTTACCTTGTCCCTGATGATCCGGGTCATTTCCTCGTTGACCTTTTCCACCCCCACCGAATACATTTCTTTCACCATGGCATCCCAAAGCTGATCAAAATCCCCCGGCTTAGCCATAAGGATCTTGCCCAGGTGGTTGGCGATGGTATCGTAAAGCTGTACGAATAGGGCGTTGGTGTCCGGGGACAAGGCAAATTCAAAGGCCCGGCCATGGCGCTGTACCGGCATATCCTCGGGTTTGAGGAAAAGATCGGTCCACATTTCCTTGCCGTAGGCCGCCAAGGTTTCCCGTTCAATGGGGGTGTATTGGGCCTTAACCGTTTCCGGGGAAATGGGGGTCATGTAGTTCCCGGTGCTGTCGATATAGGCGGCGCCGTATTCGGGGAAAGGATACTGCCAGCCGGAGGAACCGCCGAAACCCGCGGAGGCCACACCGGTTTTTCTGGAATAATCGGGATCGCTTTGCATCCCCTCCCAGTCGTCGGCCTGAAGTACCCGCTTGCCGTCAATAGTATCGTAGTTTTCCCCTTCAATACCCCAGTTAACCAGGATTTGGGCTTCTTCGCTGCACATATAGTTAAAGAATTCCACCACCCGAGCGGGGTCTTTACACTTGGTGGTGATCATGATCCCCCAGCCGCCGGCAAAGCCGTAGTCCACCATGAGCCGGGATTTTATGGAAGCATCATTAACAATGGGAAGGTAGGCGTAGGTCCGATCGGGCTTGCCGTCTCCCATAAGGGTAGCCACGGCGGAGGCGTAATACCAGCGGGGCAGGGCAATGGAGAGTACCCGGCCGGCGGCCACCTTGGCCAAAAAGGTATCGTTGGTTTGGGTAAAGGTTTCCTGATCCAGGAGCCCCTCGTTATACATCTTGTTGAGCCACTGGGGGTACACCTTCATTTCCGGCCGGATCCACTTAAAGGTGGTTTCCAGGGTTTCCTGGTCTACATAATATTCGCCGTCGTCGGGCCAGCCCGCCATAAAACCCGCAGTATTCCCCACCGAAAAAAGCCAGCCGTAGCCGTCAAAGGGCAGGGATATGGGTAAAGTGGGCTGTCCGTCAATAGAGGGATGGGCCCGGTAGTACGCTTTAAGAGCATTTTCCACATCCTGCAGGCTTTCCATCTTGGGATACCCCAGTTCCTTTAACACCGCGTGCTGCACCTGCATGATCCCGTCGGTCTGCCAGAAGGCCTGCCGGACATCATAGGAGGGGAACTGGTAGATGGTGGGGTCATTAGTGGAATAGCGCAGATGGCTAAAGTAGGGGCCGTAGAGTTTTTTGATATTGGGACCGTATTGATCGATTAAATCATCCAGGGGGATAACCGATTCCGCATCCAGAAAGGCATTAAGCCCCGGGGTACGGCTGTAGATAAAATCCGGCAAATCCCCTGAGGCCAGCATTAGAGAAACAGCCGAAGCGTCCCCGCCTACCGGGTGGGTTACATTGAGGGTAACCCCGGTGGCTTCCTGAATCTTTTTTGCCACCGGATCGGTAAAGGACAAGTCCTGGGTTAGCTCGTCGTTGTAAAACGTGAAGGTTATGGGAGTTTTAGTACCCGCGGTGGTACTCGCCCCCCCGGCGGCATCCTTTTTCCCGCCGCAGCCGCCTAAAAACGCCGCGGCCAGTAAAACAACACAACCTACAGAAAAAACAAACAGTCTTCTTTTCATCATGAAATCCTCCTCAAAACGATCCTAATTTTATAGGGGTTCAACATACGGAACCCCCCGGTTTGTAAATTAAGCCCTATTCTTTTATGGCGCCTAAGGTTATACCGTGTACAAAATACTTTTGTAAAAAGGGATACACCACCAAAATAGGGGTGGTTACCACCACGGTTATGGCCATTTTAAGGGCTTCGGGATTTCGCCGGGCAGTTTTTAAGGCCTCCGAATGGGTATCCGCCGAAACGGCGCTTTGGGCGCTGTCCTGAATTTTCATCAATTCGTATTGGAGCGTGGTAAGCCAGGCAGCGGAACGGTTGTAGAGGTAGGTGTCAAACCAGCTATTCCACTGAGCCACCGCCAGGAACAGGGCGATGGTGGCGATAACCGGCATACAGAGGGGAAAAATTATCCGAAAAAAGATATAGAGGTCATTAGCGCCGTCCATCTTGGCGGATTCCTGGAGGCTTATAGGAATGCCGTCCATATAGGACCGGATGATGATGACAAAAAAAGCGCCTATCAGTCCCGGAATAACATACACCTGAAAAGTGTTAAGCATCCCCAAATTCCGGATCAACAGGTAGGAAGGGATTATACCGCCCCCCACGTACATGGTGGCCACCAGCATGAGCGAAAAATGCCGGCGGAAAACAAAGTCCTTTCGGGAAAGGGCAAAGGCAAAAAGGGAATTGCAGATGACTCCGCAGACAGTCCCCACGATGGTCCTGAGTACGGACATTCGGAAAGCGGTGGGAAGATTGTTCCCCGCCAGGAAGAGATCGTGATAATTATCCAAGGTCGGCTTCCGGGGGAAGATGGTAATGCCCCCCTTAACCGTATCCAAAGGATCGTTAAAGGACTTAGCAACCACATTGAGGAACGGGTAGAGGGTGACGACGATTACCCAAAGCATGATCAGGGTAATGATAATATCCGACAGATCCCATTTTTTATGTACCGACATGGTCTTCCTCCTAGATAAGATGGCTTTCACCGGCCCTTCGAGCGAGCCAGTTGGCAAAAAGCACCAGGGTTAGGCTGACCACAGACTTAAAGATGCCGATGGCGGTTCCGAAGGAATACCGCATCAGCCCGATACCGTAATTAAGGGAAAAAAGATCCAACACCAGGGATTTTTCAGTTACCAGGGTGTTCCCCAAAAGCATTTGCCGTTCAAACCCGGTGCTAAGCAGATTTCCGATACTCAAAATAAGGAGGATGATGATGGTTCCCCGAATACTGGGGATTGTTACATAGAAGATTTTTTGCAGGCGGCTGGCCCCGTCCAGTTCCGCAGCCTCGTAAATCTGGGCGTCGATTCCGGTAATGGCCGCCAGATAGATAATAGCGCCCCATCCGGTCTCTTTCCAGACATCGGCTATCACGATGATCCACCAGAACAAGCGGGGTTGGATCAAAAAATCGTATGGCTGGTTTATAAACCCCAGCCGTACTAAAATTTCGTTGATCGGGCCCGTAACGGAAAGGATATTGGTTACGATCCCCGCCACAATAACCCAGGATACAAAATGGGGCAAATAAGAGATGGTTTGGGTAACCCGCTTAAAAGCAAGAATCCGCAGCTCATTAAGCAGCAGGGCAAAAACCAGGGGGAAGGTAAAACCCGCCACGATCCCCATAAAACTCATCCCCAAGGTATTCCGCAAGGCCCGGTAAAAAAGCCGTTCATTAAAAAGATTTATAAAATGTTTAAGACCGACCCAGGGGGAACCAAAAAAACCATTCTGGGGTTTATAATCCTGAAAGGCGATTACCCAGCCCACCAGGGGGATATAGGCAAAAATAATCAGCCAAGCGATAAAAGGCACCGATGCTATCAAAAGAAACCGCTGATTGTAAAGGGTCCTTCCCAATGACGCCTTCCGGCTTATTCCTCGGGGGGAGGGATAAAAGGATGCTTTTTTCATATACTTTTCCTTCCCAGGTTTTAGTTGTACTTGGCGCCGAGGGCCTTGGCCGCATTGTAGGCATCCAGGTACCACCGGTTCACCCGGTCAACGCCCATCCCCTTGGCCTTGGAGACCATGTCGGCCCGGATACTGTTAAATCCCACCCCATTCCGGGCGTAGACCATAGCTCAT
>JAITQR010000174.1 GCA_031288815.1 Treponema sp. | reverse complement strand
ATCGTGGATGCCGTGCATCACCTCAAGGACATGGTAGGCAAGCTCCCCGGAAGCCCGGTGGGGCCTGCCCTCGGCAATAGCCTCCGCCATATCGGTGATACCCAGGCCGCGGCTGTTTTCGGGATAGTTCTTGAGGAGGGGGATTAGGGACCAGTTTTCCTCACGGAAACGTTTAACGTAAACCGGCCCGCCAAAGGTGTTGGGGTCCGGTACCCGCAGGGTTCCCTCGCTGCCGTAGATCTCTATCCAGGGAAGGGTGTGGGAATACACGTCAAAACTGGTAATGATCGCAGCTACCGCCCCGCCGGCAAAGTCCAGTATCCCGGCGATATGGGTGGGGACATCCACATCGATCACCTTGCCGTTCAAGGGTTCGCTGGTAATAAGCCGGGTATCAAAACTTTTTTTGGCGGAACCGGATACCCGCGCCACAGGCCCCAGAAGGTTTACCAGGGCGGTAAGGTAATAAGGCCCCATGTCGAACATGGGCCCGCCGCCCCGCTTGTAGTAGAATTCCGGTCCCGGATGCCAGTTCTCGTGCCCGCGGTTCATCATAAAGGCTGTGGCCGCCACCGGCTTGCCTATCCACCCGTCGTCCAGCAGCTTGCGGCAGGTCTGTATACCCGCTCCCAGGAAGGTGTCCGGCGCACCCCCTACCCGCACCTTGTTGGCCGCCGCCGCGGACAGAACCTCCTGGGCCTCCTCCCGGGCGGCGCAGAGGGGCTTTTCGTCGTAGACATGCTTCCCCGCCTTTACCGCCGCCAGGGCAACCCCGTAGTGATTGTACGGCTCGGTAATATTAAGAACGATGTCCACATCGGGACTGTTGAGCAGGACTTCCGTTCTTTTGATGTGGGGAATTCCATATTCCGCGGAGGCCTTGGAGGCCTTCTCCTCGATCAGATCCGTTACCGCGGTAACCTTAACCCGCTTGCCGAACATGCCGTTCAGGTTTTTAAGGTATATGCCGCTGATATTGCCGATTCCTACAATACCTATTCTCTGTATGCTGCCCATACACTGTTCCCCCTATATCAGTACATCTTTACGGGGGTTTTCCAGTCTTCCGCCTTCAGCCCCTTCTCCACCGCGATGCGCTTACCTTCCGCGGCCCAAAGAAGGCCCCGTTTCATAAGCTCCCAAGCTTCAGGGATATTGAACACATCGTCATGGTGCCCCAGGGCGTTGTAGAAGACCCTGCCGTGACCCCATTTCCGGGTCCAGACCTGGGGAACATCCGCTTCGCCGTTGGCGGAATGGTACCACCTGACCGTGGGGAAACGGGTGGTGGCCAGCACCTCGTTGGCCGGGTCCACATGGAGGTAGTATTGCTCGGAACTTACCTCGAAATCCTCTATCCCCTCGGTAATGGGGTTGGATCTGCTGACGATGTTCACCTTGTATTTGGTGCCGTCCCCGCCGGGGTGGGATACCCAGTTGGCCCCGGTCATGAACTGGTATTCAACGCTGCTCCGGAAGGCGTCGCACATGCCCCCGTGGTTGCCGGCCAATCCCATGCCTCCCCCTACCGCCTCAAGGAGGGGTTCAAAAAAACCATAGCCCAGAGGATCCTTGCACATGGTCCATATGGGAATGAAAAGATCCAGGGACAGAAGCCGTTCCTTGTCTTTGAGGGCCTCCAAGTTCTCTTCCACGCCGACGTCAAAGTCCTCGGATTCAAGGAACTTCTTGAAGCGTTCCGTCACCAGCTTGGGCTCATGCCCTTCCCAGCCGCCGCAAAGAATCAACACCTTTCTCTTCATCGTCCAACCTCCATCCAAATTCGCTTAAAACGCGGGGCAGAGAATCCCAGGCTCCCCGTCATTTTGCTGCCAAAACTGCCGCGGAACTGGTGCCAATCCGGCTGGCCCCGGCTTCGATAAACGCAACCATGTCTTCCCGGGTCCTGATGCCCCCGGCGGCTTTTATCTTGAGTTCCGGGCCGGTATGGGCCTTAAAGAGCCGGATGTCATCCAGGGCCGCGCCCGCGCCGCCGAAACCGGTGGAGGTTTTGATGTAATCCGCCCCGGCCCGGGCAACAATTTCGCAGAGGCGGATCTTTTCTTCCGCCCCAAGGTAACAGGTTTCCACGATGACCTTGAGGATACGTCCGGCGCAGGCTTTCCGCAAAAGCCGGATCTCCTCCTCCGCCCAGTCGAAATGACCGCTCTTTACATCGGCGATGTTGATCACCATATCAATTTCACCGGCGCCGCTCAGAATGGCCCGCTCGGCCTCCAGAACCTTCGCCGCGGTAATCGAATAACCCAGGGGGAAACCGGCAACCGTACAGATGTTGAGCCCCTTGCCAAATTCCTCGCGGGCCGCTTTCACGTAACAGGGGGGGATACACACCGATGCGGTACGCCACCGGAGGGCTTCGCCGCAGATTTTTAAAATATCCTGCCAGCTCGCCGTGGGCTTAAGCAGGGTATGATCGATACAGGAGAGAATTTCCGCATCCGTCATGGTTACCGTTATAATACACCCCCCGGAAGCTATGCACAATGCCCGCAGAACTTTAAGAACAGGCGGGGCCCTACAGCTCGTCCTTCCGGATAATCCCCGGCAGGGGTATGTGGTTAAGGCTTATCACCGGTATCCCTTCAAATTCGGCCCACCGTGTCCCTTCGGTCAAGACACAGCAAAAGGCCTCCAGCTTGCATTGAACCAGCCCGATGACTTTCAAAAAAGTCTTCGCGGTCCCCCCGGTGGAAACCACATCGTCAACCAGCACAACCCTCTTGTTGTGCAGGTAATCAAGATCCGTCTGCTCCACCCAGTATTCCTGATCCCCCGAGGTAATCGAATCGCCCCGGAAACTGATGGGATCCTGCATGTAGCTTTTTTTACTCTTTCTTAACACCACATAACGGTCATGCCAGAGGTTCCGCGCCAGTTCCTGGGTAAGGGCGATGGCCTTGGCCTCCGCGGTAACGAAGACTTCAGGAGGCCTGTCGAGCCGCAGGTTCAGCCGGTACAGCAATTCGGAAGCCGTTTTCTTGCACCAGCCTGCCTTTCCCATCATGTTGAAAGAATAAAAGGCGAAACCCGTGGCCGGATCCCGAACCAGGGGTAAATCGGCAGTTAAATTTGAGGTTAGCCGGACCGGATGTGACAGAGGCCAATTACCCATCAGACCAGCCCGAAAAGGTTTCCCGTGATTTTTACGATGACTCCCGCCACCATTCCGACAAAGGCGTTGTTGGTAAGCATGGTAACGCTGGCCGCCACAATACCCTCCAGGGGAGATTCGGACGCGGCCACCGCGTTCAGGTTGGGAACCAGGGTAAGGGAGAACCCGATAATCAGGAGGAATCCCGCTATTGACTGGGAAGGAACATACCTGCCGATCTTGGTCATAAGGCCCGTAAGGAGCAGGGCCCCGGAGACGGCCATCATGGCAACCCCCGCCGCTACGGGCCAGGGCGCCCCGGCGGTTCCCGATATAATCGCCTCTATGGGCATGCCGCCGAACAGCACCGAAGGGACATCCGCCAGGGAATTGATGCAGGAGAGGGCGTTGAGTTTTGGATCCGCCCCGGCGATAGAGGCGGTAATATTTCCGAAGGAGATATTGGAGCCGATGTTCAGGCAGATGAAGCCCAGGCCGCCCATAAGCGCCCCCAGGGTAAAGCGGGGCCTTATCAGCTTAAAATCCGCCCAGTATCCTTTTGTCCAGAATTTCCAGTCCGTCGATTCCGCCTCGATCCCCGCTTCCTTTGCCACATCCTCAAGGCTTACCCGCCGTTTTTGCAGGAGGCAGTAGTCGAGAGACGCGAGAAAAACCGAAACGGCGATGGTGTACACCACATCGTGGGAAAGTATCCACACGGCCACCGCGCTGAGCATCGAGATGATCCCGGTTCTGATCTCCTGTTTGGCCAGGGAAACGCCGACGCTTGCCAGGATCAGCCCGACCCCGGCCATCATGCCGGAGATTACGGTGGTGCCGGAAAAATCCACGATCCGGGAGAGAAGCCCCGTCGCGCCCAGGAAGATCCCCACGGCGGAGGCTATCAGCAGGGCCGCCACCCGGACGTTGAGGTTTTTGATAAGCCCCGACATGGTGATGGTTTCCGCCTGCCCGGAAATGGGAACCACGGAACCGGTAAGAAGGTTGCCGATAGCCCCGACAAAATAGGCAAGGCCCGTCGGCTTGAGCTTATAACCCAGGGATTGGGCGTAAAAAAGCTGGGTCGCCCCGTTTACCACCACAAAAAAGACCGCAAGCAAAAATAGCCATACCGACAG
>JAITQR010000159.1 GCA_031288815.1 Treponema sp. | reverse complement strand
GTCATGTACCTGGGCTCCATGGTGGAAGTGGCGACCAAGGACGCCCTCTACCGGAACCCCCTCCACCCCTACACCCAGGCCCTGATGGCGGCCATCCCGGTGATGGATCCCCACCAGCGTAAACCCAGGCAGCTCCTGGAAGGAAGCATCCCCTCGGCGATTAATCCCCCGCCGGGCTGCAAGTTCCACACCCGCTGCCCCCACCGCACGGAGCTTTGCGAAACCAAAGTTCCCCTGCCCAGGGTGATCTCCGGCGAGCAGTACGTGTGCTGCCATCTTTACGACAAGTAGGCACCTGCCGCGCGGGAGGGCTTAAATCTGGAGGTGTATCATGGGAGTTAAACTGTTTATCAGCGCCGATATCGAAGGCTGCGGGGGAATTACCCTCGGCGCCGAGGCTCACGGCAACGAGGCTGTCTACGCCCGTTTCGCCAGGGAGATGACCGATGAGGTGGTGGCGGTCTGCGAGGCGGCCCGGGAAGCGGGGGCCGGCGAGATTGTGGTCAAGGACGGACACGGGGCGGCGGACAATATCGACCCCTTTGCCATGCCCCGGGGCGTTACCCTGATCCGGGGGAAGAGCGGACACCCCTTTAACATGATGTTCGGCCTGGACAGCACTTTTGACGCGGTTCTGTTCCTGGGCTACCATGCCCCGGCGGGGGACCCCGGCAGTCCCCTGGCCCATACCTCCACCGGGGAATCCAACTACCTGCTCCTCAACGGCGAGCGGATGAGCGAGTTTCTCCTTAACGCCTACAGCGCCGCCTATTGCGGAAAGCCGGTAATTTTTCTTTCCGGGGATCAGGCGATCTGCGACATGGCGGAGCGAAAGATCCCCGGTATTGTTACCGTGGCAAGCAAGCGGGGCTACGGGGCGGCGGCGGCGAATGTCTCCCGGCCGGAACTGCTGGACAATTTGCGGGCGGGGGTAAAGAAGGCCCTGGCCCAAGGGCCGGGAAAGATCCCGCCCCTCCCGCTGCCCCGGCGCTTTACCTACCAGGTGAACCTGAAAGACCTCCGCCGGGCCTACCGCATGTCCTTCTACCCCGGCATGAAGCAGCTCGATCCCGCCACCCTGGAACTCCAGAGCGATGACTGGATGGATATTGTCACCGCCCACTCCTTCGTGGTGTATTAGCCCCAGAGGCAATTCGGCGTATTCCCAAATCCTTCCGGGCATGTTAAATTCTATCCCGGCAGGCTGCAGAGGAGGCTCTATGTCTGAAACATCACGGGAAATAATAGAACGGGTAAAGGTGCTGAGGGAGATCGAGGAAATTTCGGGGGAAACCCTGTCCAAGGAACTGGGCTTTGATTCGGCGGAGTACGCCCGCTGGGAATCCGGGGAGAAGGACTTCCCCATCGGCGCGCTGGTGGAGATTGCCGCCCGTTTCAGGGTGGATCTTTCCGAGCTTATCACCGGAAAAACATCCAAACTTAAAACCTTCTGCCTTACCCGGGCGGGGGAGGCGCCGGAGGTAAGCCGCCGGCCCATGTACGATTACTGGAACCTGGCCTACAACTTCCACCAGAAAAAGGCGGAACCCTTCCTGGTTGAGGCCGCCCCGGAAACGGAGACCAAGCCCCTGGCCATCAACACCCATCCGGGACAGGAATTTGACTATGTGCTGGAAGGCCGGCTCCTTATCTCCATAGGGGGGCACGAGATGGAGATGGGCCCCGGGGACTGTGTTTATTACGATTCCAAAGAACCCCACGGCATGAAGGCCCTGGGGGGCAAAAAGGCGCGTTTTATCGCCATTGTCATGTAAGCTTTGTACCAGGAGAGAGGAATGAGCGACACGGAGCTGCTGAGCCGGTACCTGAGCCGGGAAGATTTTGATTCCTACGAGGATTTCGTTGCCAATTACTATGGGGGATTTTCCCCCAACATCCCGGAGAATTTTAACTTTGCCTACGACGTGGTGGACGAGCTTGCCCGGATCAAGCCCGGCGAGACCGCCCTGGTCTGGTGCGACGAGAAGGGGGCGGAGGCGGTTTTTACCTACGCCGATATGAAGCGTCTCTCCGACAAGGCGGCCAAGACCCTGGCCGCCGCGGGGATCGGCAAGGGCGATCCGGTTATGCTCATCCTGAAACGCCGCCACGAGTACTGGCCGGTTCTCCTGGGGCTCCACAAGCTGGGGGCCATTGCCATTCCCGCCACCCACCTTCTCACCACCAAGGACATCGTCTACCGTTGCGAGGCGGCCGATGTTGCGGGGATTATCTGCGTAGACGATGAGCAGGTGATGCTCCACGTGAATGAGGCGGAAGAGCGGATGAAGCGGAACGCCGGCGCCGGCGCTGAACCGGGCCTGCGTTACAAGGCTTTTGTCCGTTCCGTCCATACAGACCCCGGCAAGGACGTAAAGGCCGCGGCCCGCGTTCCTGGGAACCGCGTTCCTTGGGACGATTTAAACGCCCTCATGGAGAAGGCGGAGGGATTTGACCGGCTCGCCGGTGTCAACACCAACGACGACATCATGCTGCTTTACTTTACCAGCGGCACTACCGGAATGCCCAAGATGGTGCGCCACGACTTCGCCTATCCCCTGGGGCATATCATTACCGCCAAATACTGGCAATGCGTAGAGCCCGGCGGCCTCCACCTGACCGTGGCGGATACTGGCTGGGCAAAGGCCGCCTGGGGCAAGATCTACGGCCAGTGGATCTGCGGTTCCACGGTTTTTGTCTACGACTACGACCGTTTTGTTCCCTCCGCCATGCTCGATGTGGTCAGCAGATACCGGGTTACCAGCTTCTGCGCCCCTCCAACGGTGTACCGCTTTTTCATCAAGGAGGATCTTTCCCGGTACGATTTTTCCGCCCTCAGGCACTGCTCCGTGGCAGGGGAACCCCTTAACCCGGAGATATACGAGCAGTTCAAGGCCATGACCGGAATTTCCCTGCGGGAAGCCTACGGCCAGACCGAGCTTACAGTGACCATGGCCACCTACCCCTGGCTGGAACCCAAGCCCGGCTCCATGGGAAAACCCAGTCCGGGTTACGACATCGACCTGATCCGGGAGGACGGCAGTCCCTGCGGAATGGGCGAGGAGGGCCAGATCGTTATCTACACCGGCAAGCGGAAACCCGCCGGCATGTTCGGCGGTTATTACCGGGACGAGGCCCTTACGGCCAGCGTGTGGCACGGCGACATCTACTACACCGGCGACATGGCCTGGCGGGACGAGGACGGTTACTACTGGTTTGTAGGCCGATCCGACGACGTAATCAAGAGTTCAGGCTACCGCATCGGCCCCTTCGAGGTGGAGAGCGCCCTCCACGAACACCCGGCGGTCCTGGAATGCGCCGTTACCGGGGTTCCCGACCCCGACCGGGGCACGGTGGTCAAGGCCACGGT
>JAITQR010000144.1 GCA_031288815.1 Treponema sp. | reverse complement strand
GCGTATTGAACAGCCGCTCCCTTTTGTACTACCATCGGTTATCCAACCTACACGGAGCGTCCAGTTATGCTTGTTGTGCTGTCTAAAACTGTCTCTCCCCACGATAAAGAAATGATCCGCATATACCTCCGGGACCGGGGTTTTAGCGTCCGGGACCAGTCTTTCGGGGAGGACGAGATCATCGGCGCGTCCGGAAAGGGGGTGGTGGATATCCGCGAGCTGGGGCTGCTTCCCGGCGTGGAACGGGTGGCCGCCACCAGCAAGCCCTACGAGCTGGTCTCCCGGGAGACGAGGACGGAGGATACCATCGTCACCGTGGGCGCCTCTTCCCGGCCTTCGGAGACCCCTCTGGTCAAGATCGGCGGCTCCCGGATTACGGTGATCGCCGGGCCCTGCGCGGTGGAAAGCAGGGAGCAGATCCTGGAGACCGCCGCCCAGGTAAGGGAGAGCGGGGCGGTGATGCTCCGGGGCGGGGCCTACAAGCCCCGGACCAGCCCCTACGCCTTCCAGGGCCTGGGGATGCGGGGGCTTGAGTTTATGAAGGAGGCCGGGGAGGCCAACGGCATGCCCATCGTCACCGAGGTGGTGTCCCCGGAGCTGGCCGTCCAGATGAAGGATCTGACCGACATGTTCCAAATCGGCGCCCGGAACATGCAGAATTTTGAACTTTTGAAGAAGGTGGGCTCCCTGGGGAAGCCGGTGCTTTTAAAGAGGGGGCCTTCGGCGACCATTGAGGAGTGGCTCCTTTCGGCGGAGTACCTCCTGGCGGCGGGAACCAAAGACGTGGTCCTCTGCGAGCGGGGTATCCGTACCTTTGAAACCTATACCCGCAACACCCTGGATATCTCCGCCATCCCGGTGGTAAAGGGGCTTTCCCATCTTCCGGTTATCGTGGATCCCAGCCACGCCGTGGGAATCCGGGCCAAGGTAAGCCCCGCGGCCCTTGCCGCCATCGCCGCCGGGGCGGACGGCCTTACCGTGGAGGTCCACCCCCGGCCGGACGAGGCTCTTTCCGACGGGCCCCAGTCCCTCTACCCCGAGCAGTTTGAGCGGCTCATGCGGGACATCGAGGCCCTGGCCCCGGTGGTGGGGAAGGAGCTTTTAAGAACCCCCCGGCCCTTCCACGGCGCGGGGATCCGGATCTCCGACGACGCGCTTTCCCCGGAAGACCGGGATGCCGCCGGGGAACAACCGGTGGCTTTCTGCGGCGAACAGGGCGCCTTCGCGGAGCAGGCCCTTACCCGGGCCTTCGGGGAAGAAGCCCCCCGGCTTTCCGTTCCCTCCTTCCCGGCCATATTCGACGCCGTGTTGGACGGTTCCGCCGCCGCCGGAGTGGTGCCGGTGGAAAACAGCCAGGCCGGTTCCATACACGAAAACTACGATCTTTTCCTGCGCTACCCCGACGTGGCCATGGTGGGGGAACTGAAGCTGCGGATAGTCCACTGCCTTATCGGGGACGAGAAGGCCAGCCTGGACAGCATCGCCATTGTCCGCAGCCACCCCCAGGGCTTTGCCCAGTGCAGGGAATTCCTGGACAAGCACCCCGAATGGACCCTGGAGCCCGCCACCACCACCGCTACGGCGGTAGCCTCCATCGCCCGGGAGGGGGCGGTAAAGGTTGCGGCCATCGCCGGGGAAGCCGCTGCCCAGGCCCACGGCCTCAGGGTAATCAAGGCCGGGATAGAGACCAACCCCCTCAACTACACCCGCTTCGTGATCATCGCCCGCCGTATCGGCGACCGGGCGCCCGTACCTCCCAGCCTGGGTTCCGGAGCGCCTAACAAGGCGAGCCTGGTGTTCTCCGTGCCCGACGAGCCGGGGGCCCTGTTCGCCTGCCTTAAAATCATGAGCGACCGGGGGATCAACCTTTCCAAGCTGGAGTCCCGGCCCATTCCGGGCAAGCCCTGGGAGTACCTTTTCTACGTGGACGTGAGTATTCCCGGAGCCGCCGGGGATTTTGACGGGGCCATCGGGGAACTGAAAAGCAAGACCAGGGATTTTCACTTCCTGGGATCTTACCGGGCTTCCCTGTAGCAGCGAAAGGGTAGTAATAATGGTATGTTTGATTTACAACGCCCGGATCTACCGGGGGGAAGGTCTCTTTTGCCAGGCTCTCCTTATCGAGGAAGGGAAGATCCGCGCCGCCGGCGGTTCCGCGGAAATACTGGCGGAGGCCCCGGCGGGGGCGGAAAGGATCGACGCGGCGGGGGCCCTGGTGCTGCCGGGTTTCCACGACAGCCACCTGCACCTTCAGATGCTGGGCCGCCAGGCGGGGATGATCGATTGCGGGGGGGCGGATTCCCCTGAAGAGGTGATCCGCCGGGGCCGGGAGCTTATCGCCCGGCTCAAACCGGAACCGGGGACTTACGTGCTGGGCGCGGGGCTGAACCCGGATCTCTTCACGACTGAAAAACGGGACCTTACCCGCCAAGACCTGGACAGGATCTCTCCCGAACATCCCCTGATCATAAGCCGCCACTGCGGGCACATCATCTACTGCAACTCCCTGGCCCTGCGCGGGGCCGGCCTGGGGGAATCCGCCCCGGAAGTGGAGGGGGGTGTGATCGAGAAGGACGGGAACGGGCGGCCCACCGGGGTACTGCGGGAGAACGCCAACGCCCTTGCCCGCGCTCCCGTCCCGCCGCCCGGCGGAGGGGAATTGAGAGAGAACCTGCGTCTTGCCATGGGAAAGGCCCTTTCCCTGGGGATCACCGCCCTGGGAAGCAACGATTCCCAGACTCCGGCGGAATTTGACGGCATCGTACAAGCCTATCAGGGGCTTTACCGGGAAGAGGGGGGCGGAAAATACCCCCGGGTCACCCTGCAGTGCGGCGTCTCCGGAGACGGGGGCAACCTGGAAGCCCTGCGGGAAAAGGGGGCCCTTACCGGCAAGATCCTCCAGGAGATCCCGGGCCGGGGGATTTTTCTCAAAACGGGGCCCCTCAAGCTTTTCCTGGACGGAACCCTGGGGGGACAAACCGCCTGGATGAAGGCGCCCTACCGGGACAAACCGGAAACGTCCGGCTTCCCGGTACTGGAGGAGGCCTTCTTCCGCGCCCTTATCCGCCGGGCCGATTCCTGGGGTATGCAGGTGATCACCCACACCATCGGGAACGCCGCCATGGAGGCGGCCGTCTCCGCCCTGGAACAGGTCAGTTCTCCCGGCCATAACCCCCTGCGCCACGGGATTGTCCACTGCCAGATCACCGAGAGGCCCCAGCTTGAACGTATGGCCCGGAACCGTATTCTTGCCCTGGTGCAACCCGTATTCCTGGCCGACGACATGTACGTGCTGGAAAGCCGGGTGGGACCGGAACTGGCTGCCAGTTCCTACGCCTGGGGAACCATGGAACGCCTGGGGGTGCCGGTATCTTACGGCACCGACGCCCCGATAAGCGATCTCAATCCCCTCCTGGGCCTCAGTTGGGCGGTAACCCGCCAGGATCCGGGGCGGGGCTTCCCCCCGGGGGGCTTTTGCCCCGCCGAGCGGGTAGACCTGGCCGCGGCGATAGACGCCTACACCGCCGGTTCGGCCTGGGCGAATTTCGACGAATCCCTTCAGGGCCGCATCGCGCCGGGTTACTGGGCCGATCTGGCCTTCATCGACCGGGACATCTTCTCCCTGCCGGCGGAGGAGATCCACCGGGCCCGGGTGATCCGCACCATGATAGCCGGGGAGACGGTCTGGGAAGGGCCTACAGGCTAATCTCCACCACCGTATCCGCCGGATCGGGCAGGGGGTAGTTGTCAAAACTGTTGCCGTTGAGGAAGAAGAAGGCGTGTTCCTTGTATTCCGTCAGGTTCCAGTAATTGGCAAGTTTGATCTCCGATCCGTCGGCCAGAAGCCTGAGTTTTTTTATCTTCCCCGCCATGTGGGGAAGACAGAGCCCCCCCGCCTGGCTTTCCAGGATATGGGCGTAGAGGGTGTCCCCCCGGCGGGTGAAACGCCCCCATTCGGGCTTGTCCAGCCCCGCGGCCCCGCAGCCGTAGATACTCTCCCCGTTATCGGCCATCCAGCGGCCCACTTCCTCCAGGATATCCGCCGAGGCTTTGGGGATCCGCCCCTTGGCGTCGGGCCCCACGTTGAGCAGCAGGTTCCCGTTTTTGGAGACGCATTCCACCAGCATGCGGATCACCATCTCCGGCGATTTCCAGTGCCGGTCCCCGGCGCAGTAACCCCAGTGATTGTTCAGGGTGACGCAGGCCTCCCAGGGAACCGGATCTCCCAGCTCGTTGATTATGCCCCCGGGCGGGATCATCTGTTCCGGGCAGGCGAAGTCCCCCGCGTAGTCGCTGGGGTTGGCGCTCAGAATGGTACCCGAATTCTCCCCCGAACCCTCAAGCCGGTTGTCGATAATCAGGTGAGGCTGGAGGGAACGAACCATGTTGACCAGCTCCGCGGCCTTCCATTTTTCCCCCGCCATGTCCCCGTAGGAAAAGTCGAACCACATAATGTCCAGGCGCCCGTATCCGGTAAGGAGTTCCCGGATCTGGCCGTGCATGAATTCCAGGTAGCGGTCAAAATTCCTCCCCTCGTTCCCGCAGGCCTCGTTCCTCCGCATGGGGTGCTGCCGGTCGCCGTAATGGGGAAAGTCGGGATGCCGCCAGTCGATGATGGAGAAGTAAAGCCCGACCTTGATCCCCTCCGCCCGGAAGGCCTCCAGATACTCCCCCACCAGATCCCGGCCGGCGGGGGTATTGGGGGCCTTGAAATCGGTAAGCCCCGTGTCCCAGAGACAGAAGCCGTCGTGGTGTTTGGCGGTAAGCACCGCGTACTTCATCCCCGCCTTTTTCGCCAGCCTTGCCCATTCTTTGGGATCGTATTCCCGGGCGCTGAATTCGTCAAAGTACCGCAGATAGTCCTCATGGGGTATTTCCTCGTGGCTGCGAACCCACTCGCCCCGGGCCGGAATGGAGTATATTCCCCAGTGAATGAACATGCCGAACCGGGCCTGGCTGAACCAGCGGGTCCGTTCGGTCCGCTCCCTGATATTCCTGTTTTCCATGTCTCCTCCGGGAAAATATGGTATCATTAAATTAAAACGGAAAACCAGCCGGCTCCAAAAACAGGGGCCGCGACAGGGGGAGGCGGAAATTGAAGCTGGCGGTTATAGGCGGGGGCGGCGTTCGTTCCATGTTTCTGGCGAAAAGCATCGCCCGCAGATCCCAAAGCCTGGGGATTACCGAACTGTCCTTTATGGACAACGATGGGGAAAAGCTCCTGATCTTCGGCGCCATGGCAAAGAAGGTCTCTTCGCTGCTCGCGCCGGATCTGCGATTTACCCTGACCAGCGATCCGGCCGCCTGTCTGGATAAGGCCGATTATGTTATTACCACCATACGGCCCGGGGGCGATTCCCAGCGGGTTAAGGACGAGCGGGCCGCCCTTTCCCGGGGCATTCTCGGCCAGGAGACTACCGGCGCGGCGGGTTTTTCCTTCGCCATGCGTTCCGTGCCGGCCCTGGCGGAATACTGCGAGCTGATCAAAAAACACGCCAAGGCCGGGGCCAGGATGTTCAACTTTACCAATCCCGCGGGGCTTGTCTCCCAGGCCCTCAGCGATATGGGCTACGGCTTTTCTTACGGCATCTGCGACGCCCCCAGCGGCATGCTCCACCAGATCGCCTCTTTCTACGGGGTTCCCCCCGGGGATGTTTCCGGCGAGGTTTACGGGCTTAACCACCTGTCGTTCTTTAAAAGCATCACCCTTAAGGGCAAAGAGATCATGGACGACTTTATCAACGATCCCCGGGCCTACAAAAAAACGGAACTCCATATCTTTGAGCCGGACCTGATCCGGCAGATCGGCTGCGTACCCAACGAGTACCTGTATTACTTTTTCTATCCCGAAAAGGCGGTAGCCAATATTCTCAAGGCCCGCAAGACCAGGGGGGAACTTATCGAGGAAGTAAACCGGGAAATGATCAGGGAACTTTCCTCAATGGACGGGGAAAAGGACTTCGACGCCTGCCTGAAAGTTTTTGAAAAATGGTACGGGATCCGAAACGATTCCTACATGGAGGGGGAAACCGGACGAAGGCGGGAGGGAAGCTTCAAATTCGACATTTTTTCACCCGACGACGGGGGATACGCCGGGGTGGCCCTGAAGTACATCGATACGGTCCGGTCGGGCAAAAGGGACAGCATGATCCTCTGTGTTAAAAACGAAGGGGCAATTCAGGGCCTGGCGGACGACGACGTGGTGGAAGTCAGTTGCGACATTTCCCCGGAGGGACACCGGCCCCATAAATTCGGGAAGGTAGATCCCCGCCGGCTGGAACAGATCCGGCGGGTAAAGATCTATGAACGGCTCTGCGCCCAGGCCATTATCAGACAGGATCGCTCCCTGGCCATTGACGGTCTTATGCTTCATCCCCTGGTTAATTCTTACGCCCTTGCCAAAGAACTAACCGATGTTTACTTTGAGTACAACAAGGCTTTTTTACGTTAGCCCGGGGGCTTTCCCAAAGCTTCGGTTTTTGGGGAAAGCTTCCCGTTAAGGAGTGTTTGTGTCTTTCGCGGCCGGGGTGGGAACCCTCAATGTGGATCTCAGTTTTATTGGCCTTCCCAGGCTCCCCGATGAGGGAGAGGAACTTTACTCTTCCGGATTTTCCATCCAGTTGGGGGGCGGGACAATAAACACCATGGCCAACCTCGGCAGGCTGGGCGTCCCGGTGCGGGCGGGTACTTTTTTAGGCAGGGATCTTTTTTCGGATTACGCCCGGCGGGAACTGGAAAAGGCGGGGCTGGAGCCGGTGAACCTGTATAAAAAGGATACGGGAATACCCCTGGCGGTAACGGCGGCGGCCCTTACCCCCCGGGACCGGACCTTTATCTCTTACATCGATCCCCCCGAAATCGGCGGCCGGGAACTGGAGGAGATCTACCGTTTCTCCCGGGGCGCCCGGGTAATGCAGATGCAGGGGGATGAAAGGACGCTGGATCTGTTCAGAACCCTTAAAAAAGAGGGGACCATCCTGGTTCTTGATATGGGCTGGGACGAGGAGGCTTCCCTGAAAAAGTACCGGGAAGCCCTGGAACTGGCGGACTACTTTACCCCCAACCGCAAGGAGGCGCTTAAGCTTACCGGCGCCGCGAGCGTTGAGGAAGCGGCCAGGGTACTCTCCGGTTTTTTTGATCAGACCCTGATCAAAATGGACAGTGAAGGCTGCCTCCTGTACGAAAAGGGGAACTTCTCCCTGATAGGGTCCATCCCCGAGTTCCGGCATGTGGATTCCACCGGGGCGGGGGACGCCTTCCTGTCGGGATTTATGTACGGAATCTATCACCGCAGGGGTATCGGCGAATCGATACTCATGGGCAACATAATGGGCGGCAAGTGCGTTTCCGCCGTAGGATGCCTTAACGGCGGCATGGGCGAGGCGGAATTTCTGGATCTGTTCAGGCGATACAATCCCGCTTGACGGTGGTTTTAGTGGTTTTAACAGAGTTGTTCAGAAACTTCGGTTTCCGAACAACAGCGCTTAAAATGTACGAGGTTGATTCGGTGAGAAAAATTGTTTGGCCCTTGAACCGAAGGTTCGCGGCATATCCGTTAACCGGACCTCTGGTCCGGGCTGGCCGGGCTTTGAAACTGGCCCTCCTTCCGCTTCTCTTTTCCCTTTCCCTGGCCGCCTACGCGGACCCCATGGATTTACCCGCCCCGGTAAGGGAGGCTTTTACGAAGGCGGGCCTGCCTCTGCTGCGGGAAAAAAGACAGAGCAGGGATTTTACCCTCGAAACCCTGGAGGGCGGGAGCGTTACGTTAAGCGGCCTGAAGGGAAAGGTAGTGTTCCTGAACTTCTGGGCAACCTGGTGCGGCCCCTGCAGGGTGGAGATGCCCGGCATGGAGGCCCTCCACAGGCGCTACCGGGAAGAGGGGCTCGAATTCGTCGCGGTTGACATAATGGAAAACGCTGCCCAGGTACGGAATTTCCTGAAAGACAACAACTATACCTTTCCGGTACTTCTTGACCTTAAGGGCAGCGTCAGCAGCGGCTACGGTATACAGGCGGTCCCCTCGACTTACATTCTTGACCGGGACGGTAAAATTATCTTTTTCGCCCTGGGCGCCAGGAACTGGGATACCCCCGCGATTTTTGCCGCCTTTGAGAGTCTGCTCCGGAATGGACGCTAGGGTATCGGTCTTAAGCGCCTTTGCCGCGGGAATTCTCTCTTTTGTTTCCCCCTGCGTCCTGCCCCTGCTGTCAAGCTACCTGTTTTTTATCAGCGGCCTTAACGCCGGGGAAACCTTTGAGGATTCGGGAAAAGCAAAACCCTTTTCCCGGCAGAGGCTTACCATAATTGTCTCCACCTTGTTTTTTATAGCGGGATTCAGCGTTGTTTTTACCGCCCTGAGCGTACTGGCCTACGGTTTTATATTTCTTCTGGGCGGGGCCAAGCGGATAGTAAGCGTAATCGCCGGTTTCCTGGTAATCGTCCTGGGCTTCAATATCCTTTTTAACTTTATACCCTTTCTGAAGTACGATGACAGCGGAGACCGGTGCGCGGGCTGTACACCGGAACACTCGATCCTCGCCGCCGGGGAAGGCTCTGTTCTGCATCCCGCGAGCCGGCGGGGAGGCTTCCTGGGCCCTTTCCTCTTCGGCCTTGCCTTTGGGGCCGGCTGGACGCCCTGCGTGGGCGTTTTTTTAGGCAGCGTGCTGTTAATGGCCGGCCAGAGTGAAACCCTTGGCCTTTCCGTGTTTTACCTGGCGGTTTATTCCGCGGGACTGGGCCTTCCCTTCCTGGTTACCGGCTTCTTCTGGAGCGCCGTACTCCGGAGGCTGCACAAATTCGCCCGGCTCATGCCGGCGCTTAAAACCGTCAGCGGAATTTTCCTCATCCTCATCGGTCTCGCCATGGCTTCGGGCAGGCTTACGGCCTTAAACGCCTTCTTTTCCCGCTACTTCCCCTGGTTTTCCCTTTAGATTATCCAGGCTCTCCGCGTAGCCGTAGCGGTAGAGCCGCTCCAGGATGCTTTCGATTTTTTTTCCGTAGTCCCGATCCGCCGCCCAGGCGCCGGAGAGGCCCCCGATGGTGGGGGCGGAACCGTAACGAACCCAGCGATACCGGGGATCCACCAGTTCCCGGTTAAGGGGGCTGTCGGTGGCGTATGCCTTGAGGTGCTGGATATGGGCCCGTACCCCAATACGGGGTTCGGGGAACCGTTCCCCGGGTTGGTTCAGCCCGATGGCGCCCAGACCGCAGAAGTTGTTCATATCCGGGGTTACCAGCCCCCCGTAACGGAGGAAACCCGTCTCCAGGCACATCTGGGCAAAGGCAACGTCGTGGTTTACCCCCTCGGCGGCGGCTTCTTCGGTGTACAGGGCCGCGAGCCGCTCCGCCTGGTCTCTGTCGGCCTGGGGATTCATCTCCCCCAGAAATCCGGCCAGGGTATCCGCCGGAATCAGGCCGTTTCCCAGAATGCACAGGGGTACTTCCGGTACGGGGCGTACCGGGGGCGTGGGGAGGCTCGAAATTTCCGGCCCCTCCGCGGGGGGGGCTGTCCGGCCCCGTTTAACCGGAACGGTGGAACAGGAAAAAAAGACCAAGGCCCCGTAAAAAAACAGCGCCAAGAGGGCTGTCCTGGTTAAGGCGAATCCCGGATGTTTCATGAAATCCTTATCGGCAAACCAGGCCCAAAAAATCCGCGAATTTCCGTTTTTGATTAAACCGCTTCCCGTACAGACGCCCTATATAGGGTATGGATGATACCAGCTACCCCGATTTTATCGGGTTGATAGAGGCCCGGGACAGGGGCAGGCGGGGAGGCGCCGTTTCGGCGGCCCCGGCGCGAAACTCCCTGGATATGCCCCGGGAACGGCTCCTTGCCTGGGGGCCTGAAGCGCTTTCGGATCACGAGCTTTTGGCGATCCTCCTTAACACGGGGATCAGGGGCAAGAACGTCAGCGCCCTGGCGAAGGAGCTTTTGGAAGAGATCAACCGGAACAAAAACATTCCTTCGGTTAAGGAACTCTCCCGGCTTTCCGGGGTGGGTACCGCCAAAGCCTGCGCCGTGGCGGCTATGCTGGAATTCGGCCGCCGCCGCTGGGGCGCGGCGGGTATGCGGGTACGGCATCCCAGTGATATCCACGGCGTCCTCCGCTGCCACGCGGATCGTAAACAGGAACGTTTCCTCTGCCTCTCCCTCAACGGCGCCCACCAGATCATCGCCGTGCGGATCGTTTCCCTCGGGCTGGTAAACCGGACCATCGTCCACCCCAGGGAGGTCTTTGCCGATCCTATCATCGACCGGGCGGCGGCGGTGATTGTCGCCCATAACCATCCCTCCGGGAATATAGAACCATCGGAAGAAGACGACGCGATTACCGGCAGACTCAGGGCATCGGCGGATATCCTGGGGCTTCATTTTCTGGATCACCTTATCTTTACCGAAACCGCCTGGTTCAGTTACCGCCAAAGCGGCAGGATGGATAGGCTGCCCTCCCTGGTATAAGCGGTTTTTTACCTTGAGGCATTAGACAATGGACCGCTGGCCCCTGCGTTGCCTGCCGTGGATTGTCCTAACCGCGTCGTTTGTTGTCTTCGATACGGGTCATTTTGATACAGTTTAAGGGGAATTATGCTCTGTTTTCCGGTTGAAGGACTTGTTCAATTTCGTTTGCTATACGGCTCAAAAGGTGTTGAGTCAAGTCTTGCCGCTCTATGGTGGTTAAACATTCAAGGTAGTATAAAATTACCGTAATCTCAATCAGCGCAATATCCAGCCGATCCACAGTACATTTGCCCATGTTAGTCAAGTTTCCGCGCTAAAAATCAAGCCGAACAGAAACCTGTTCCATGGTCCAAGCATGAATATCTGGACAAAAAACGCAAAAGCCCAGTTTTGCACCATTTTTGTAATCCACAGGGGGATTAAATCTATGGTTAACCCGCCGTAAAGGATATTTGAATACAGGCTCATAACCGGGCACATTATCAATACGGTAAAACCCGTTCTGATAGCATTGTATAAAAGCGTGTTATCAGTTGGATATTTTGCCGACATTTTTCCGGCAAATTTCTGTACAATAAAAAATTGTAAAACAAAGGCCAGCGGCGCTCTTTGGCAGAAAGCCAGAGGCAGTTGCTTGAAAACATCCCATGTAAACGCGCCGGCCACAATGGATTTATTGTAAAGGGCCATTACTATCACCATGAAGAAGACTCCTATGATAGTAAAAGTGAGTCTTTGTGCTGTTGTTTTTGGCATGTAACTTCTCTCCTTTTTCAACTCAAGGCAGAGGATTTAAAATCCAAATTTCCTTCGCCCTGGTAATTAAAATTAAGCACCCTTTTTCCATAGAGGGGAGCACATTCGGTGCCCGCTTCGTGCCATTCAATACCGGGAGTCATTGGTATCCTTGCCAATATCCCCGCCGCT
>JAITQR010000142.1 GCA_031288815.1 Treponema sp. | reverse complement strand
AGGCTGTTTCAAAACTTCAGCTTTTGGAACAGCTACCTTGAATTCAGCTTACTCCTTTTTCGGCAAGCTCAGTGTAGGTAGAACAGAGGGAACCCTTGGAGTAGAGAAAACCCCCTTTCGGCGGCTTCTTTTACAGCCCCCGAGCAAAAAAACTACAAGCGCGACAGGCTGCCAGGGGAAGCTGGCGCGGAAAAAAATCCGGGCCCGCCGAAGGGGGCCTCGTAAGCCCCATAGATTCTGCCGGAAACCGCCCGGTGCGGTACCGGGATAAACCGGGGACGCGGCTCCTCCCGCTTTGGCAGCAGCCCCTCAAACAGGGGATCGGCAAACACCGTTTCGAGAGATCCCTCTTCCAATGCCGTCCGGGCTTCGTCTTCGCTTTCAAGGAGAAGATCCCCTTTGCCGAGCAGCTCCCTGCCTTCCGGGAAAAACGTGGCTATCCTTACGTTTCCGGTTCCGGAGGGAAAATCACTGGGTTCCCTCCGGCCGAATGTACCGGCGGGATCTTCCTTTTCCAGGTAAGCCCGGAGGGAATTACAAAAAACGGCTTCGCCGATGATAAGAATCCGGGTTTTTTCATCCCCCTCCCCCTCAGGGGCTTCCCGGCGCGGCCACTGGGCCGGATAAGCAGCCGCGGAAGCGGCTTCCGGGTTTTTCAGACAGCCGCTTATCCGCTCCGTCTCGGCCCGGCCTATGGGAAGGCCGGTCACAAAGGGGGCGCCGAAGCGTTCCTGTAAGAGCCGGGCCAGCGGGAGGGCCGCCGCGGTAAGCACCCAGTTTACGGCGGCCTTTCCGGATTGGGCAAGTTCGCCGAGGCCGGAACGGGCGCCCCAGATCGCCCCGGCTTCCAGGTCCGCGTCCCGGAGTATTTGCAGAAGCCGGTCAAGAACCGAATCGTTAAAGCCGTCCAGCGCCGAGGCGCCCAGAAGATTTACCCGCTTCTTCTGTCTTTTTACCCGGGAATCCAGAAATCGGTTCGCCAGGGCCAGATAGGCTTCTTTCTGCCCCCGATCGTAGTAGGTGAATCCGGCGGCGGGGAACCCCAGGATAGGGATGCCCAGGCGTTTTTCCGCCAGGGCGGCGAAACCCTGAAAATCAAATCCGATAAGGGTGGGAACCGGGCTTCCCACAATCGCCGCGAAAGGAGCGGGAGCGTCTTTGAGAGCCGCCTCCATCTTGTCCAGGAGCCTTTCGTCATCCCCCAGTATGGCGTCCATTTCCCGCAGACCGGAACAAAAGACAGGACTCCCGCTCCCGAACCAGCGGGGTTCGTCATAACCGGTATAGGTACCGGTACAGCCTGAAGCGTCATGGAGAATCGTCAGGGCCCTCAAATCATGAAGCACCGAGGCGATGCCGGAGTAATCGGGCGAAAGTGGCGGAAGGGTGAGCAGGATGCGGGCCATAGTACCTCCTAAACCACCAGGCCGTAGGCTTTTACCTGGTCCCGCAAGGTGTATCTTTCCCCCGCAAGGCTCTTGAGCGTTTCCTTGAGCACCGTGGAATAGCCTTCAAAACCGTAACGGTACTCGTCAAAGGCAAGGGGAACCGTTATCGGGGAAGAAGTGGCGTAAGCCGCCTCGAAGCCGATGGAAATATCCGCCAGAGGCGCGGAGGGGCGTTTCCCGTATTTTTTCGCGTGGTTCGGATTAGCGACGACAATATCTCCCTTTAAGCCGCGGAGTTTCCCGAAGGCGTTCTTCTCGAAATCGGGAAGCTGGTTCGCGTAGATCCGGCATACCTTGAGCCCCGCCTGTACCAGGGCCAGGGCCAGGCTGAAAGGGGCGCAGGTAGCGGTCCCGTCAAGGGCAATCCGGGCGTCCCCCAAAACGGATCGGAGTTCCCCTTCCCGCTCCTCGCGCTCCGCCATGGCCCCCTCAAAGTACCGTTCCAGTTCCCCCTCCTTCCCGCTTTTGAAAAAGACGGCCATGTTCCGGTAGCGTTCCAAAACGGCGGCCCGGTCAAAACCGACAAAGGCGGGCAGGACAGGGATACCCAGGGAGGAACCCAGATCGCCCGCCGCCGCTTTTCCCTCCGGCCTGATGATGAGCGCCGCGCCGCATTGGGCAAGGGAACGGAAGGATTCAAAGGTACCGCAAAAATCAGGGTGGGCAATGGGTCCGGCGCCGCAAAAAGCCAGAAAACGGGCCAGTTCCGAATCCGCGGCCGGGCTCTTGAAACAGCCCAGAAGCAATACCCTCCCGTCCTTTTCCGGCGAGCGGAAAGCTTTACCCGCCTCGGTCCCCCGCCCGGAACCGGCGGCCTTTGGCGGACGAGGAAGAAGCAGTTCGTACATGGTTTTCTGTATCCCCAGGGGAGGGGGCAGGGGACCGTCAAGGCTTATGGGGTTCATCCGGGCGTGCCTGATGGGTATGCCGTAGTCCGATTCCAGCCCTTCGATAAGCGGATCGTGGTCGGTTCCCAAAAGATCGTCAATGCAACTGGTAAAGATCATCAAGGCCTTGGGACGGGGCCGCACCCGCTCCATGATCTGCCGGATGCCTTTTTCAATTTCGTCCTGGTAGCTTCCCAGGATTATCTCCCGGTCTTCCAGGCAGAGGTAGGCGATCCGGTCCCGCTGCCCCTGTTCTATCGCCGCTATGGCCCCGTGGCGGCCGCAGGCCGGCGGGCATACAAAGAGGAGGTAGGCTTCGGGAACCAGCAGGGCGGTTCGTATGACCCCCCATCCCCCATGGGCGGGGGAGCAGAAATGCAGGGTCGAGGCGGACGCGCCCTTCCCCAGTACCATTTCCGGATTTTCCGCAAGCTCCGACAGGATCATCTCGTCGGTATAGTTCATGCCGCGTCCCTGTTTACGATAAAAGCCGCCAGTTCCCGGTATATACGGCTCTGCTCGCTGTCGGGAAAGGCCTCCACAACGGTTTTCCCCAGCGCTTCGGCCTCTTGTACCAGGGGCGACCGGGGTACATCCCCCACAATGGGGGTTCCGATTTCCCGGGCCGCCTTTTCCGCCAGTTCCCGCTCCCCCTGGATGTTTCTCCGGTTAAGGATGATGCCCCCCAGTCCCGCGTAGTCTCTGCCGGAAAAATTCCTGATGGCCTGGGAGATATTCGACGCCGCGTAGAGGGACATCATCTCCCCGGAACTGACGATAAACACCTCGTCCGCGTAGCCCTTACGCATGGGCATGGCAAAGCCCCCGCAGACCACGTCGCCCAGTACGTCGTAGAGAACCACATCGGGCTTAAAGCGCGTATAGGCCCCCAGTTCTTCCAGTTTTTCAAAGGCGGCGATGATGCCCCTGCCGGCGCAGCCTATACCCGGAGAGGGCCCTCCCGCTTCCGCGCAGAGGATGCCGTTAAAGCCCTGGTGAACCAGATCGTCCAGGGTAACCAGTCCTTTCTTTATCCGTAAGCTTTCGAGTACCGTATTGATACCCGTACCGCCGGAAAGGTTCCGGGTAGAATCCGCCTTGGGATCGCAGCCTATCTGCATGACCGTGAGTCCCGAAAGGGAAAGTGCCGCCGCCAGATTGGATACGGTGGTTGATTTGCCAATACCCCCCTTCCCGTATATAGCGATTTTCTTCATCCTCTCTCCCTGTTTTTGTTTGTTTTCTCAAACTAACAAAAAAACCCGAAGAAATCAACAGCCTCGCCCTGAAGGGCCGGTGGTAAACCCTTCGCCGCGGATCAATATGTTATGGCAATCTAATTGTGTTATTGACAACAAACAGCGGTCCCGGTATAGTCGGTTTTGTTATAAAATGCTAACAAAATCGGAACAAAGAAAAAAAAGGCTCATCCAGTGCCTGCTTGTTATCTTTCTCGCGGTAAGCCTCCTGGCGGGCCTCTGTGTGGGCCGTTACCGGGTTCATATCACCGACGTGGTAAGGGTTTTTACCGGACAGGAGGCGGGGGACGAGCTTGCCAGGCGGGTGATATTCAGTATGCGGCTCCCCCGGATACTGCTCGCCTTTGCCGTGGGG
>JAITQR010000062.1 GCA_031288815.1 Treponema sp. | reverse complement strand
GTCCTTAAATTTAAAGTCATAACGGGCCATGGCGAAACCCGCCATGCTGCCCAGGGTCAGGGAAATGAGTATGGTGAGGAGGGAAACGATAATACTGTTTTTAAGGGCCGGCGCGGCGTTGTTTACGATTTTAAAGAACTGGGCGAAGTTATAGAGGGGGGCTTTTGAATAGGAAAATTCCAGAGGCCCTTCCCCCAAGGTACGGCTGAAGTCCTCGATTAGTTCCTGCCCCGTTTTATTGACGTTGTACTGGCGCTTAAAATGGTTCTCCAGCCTTAAGGGATCGCCGCTGGTGATGACCGAACGGTAACCCCTGCCGTCTCCCCGGTCGTGGAATATTTCAAATTCCCCGTTTTCCGCGGGAGAGATCTTTACCGTAACCTTCATGGAAGGAACGATCCGCTTGGGAAATTCGCTCATCTCCACGGCGCTGGAAAGGGCCACGGTCGCGAAATAGAGCAGGGGCACCACCACCAGCATCACCATGCCGGCCAGCACCAGGACTCGCACTGTTTTTTGGACAATATTGTATCTATCCATCAGGCGGCCTCCAGGTAGCTTCCCCGTTTGCTGATCCGGTAATACACCATGGTTACCGCAAAGACGATTACCGTGGTGGTAAGGGAATAGGTAAAGGCTAACTTCCCGGAAGTATCAAGGCCGGGAACAATATCCTCGTAGAAGGCGACGCGTTCCACAAGGAAGGGAACCTTGCCGTGACCAAGGACCATTACGGCGATGGCCCACACCTGTACCGCCGCGATAAGCCTGAGGATTATGGAAGTCATGATCGAGGGCCGCAGGATGGGGAGGGTAATGTCCCTGAATATACGCCACTTGTTGGCCCCGAAAGTATAGGCCGCTTCCCGCATTTCCTTTTCTATGCCCTGGAGGCCCGCCGAAAGGATGATCATCACCGAGGGGGTAACCGTCCAGGTGTCGATGAGGATGATAAGAACAAGGGCGGAAAAACCCTCGGCGTTCATAAAAAGCAGGGGGTCTTTAACCAGCCCGGTTCCCATGAGGAGGGAATTGATCCAGCCGTCTTTAAAAAGCCCGGTCTTCCAGAGAATGGCCACCGCCGTGGGCGTAATGGCCATGGGGATCATGGCGATAAACAGGAGAAAACTGGAAAATTTAAATCTGATGTTGAGCAGAACCGCCAGGATAAGGGCGATAAAATATTGCAGGACAACCGAAATGGCGGCAAAGAGGGCGGTGTTTACCACCGACTGCACGAACAGTTCCGATTCCCCCATAAGGCGGAAATTCCCCGTCAGGGTAAAGCCGCCGTCCAGGCCGGTAAAAACTTCGGCAATCCCCTCCAATACCGGCATGAGCCAAAAGAGGGCGTAGTATAAAAACGCGGGGGCCATGAGAAGCCAGGGCGCGGCCCCGCGGCCAAGGGTAATTTTTTTCATTTGATCCCCTTAAGCGTGACAGGCTGTTATAAGGCCGGGGAAAACGCGGCGTCTTCCCCGGCAAAATTCGCTGTTAACTCCGCCTCAATTCTTCAGGCCCTTACACTTGGCGTCAAGGTCCCGGAGGAAGGCATCGGGAGGAACGGCCTTGGAGCTCGCCGCCTGGTTAAAGGCGTCATGATAGAGGAGCTTTACCGCGTTCCAATCCTTGTACTGGGTGGAAGGAACCCCGCTGACGGTGGTGCTGCCCAGCATTTTGTTCCCCGCGGTCATTATCACATCCCCGCTTTTCAGGAGGGGGCCGACTTCGCTGATGGGGCTTAAGACGCCGCCGTTATTGACACAGAAATCGTAGTTGTTCTGGGGGGTGGTAACAAAGTCGATCCATTTTTGGGCCAGATCCATGTGAGGCGCTCCCTTCTGAATCCCCCAGCACCAGGCGCCGGAAGTGGAACCGGCTCCCTTGCCGCCCTTGGGGGCGGCGCCGATGACCCACTCGTTGGGGGCCGCGTTGTAGGCCACGCCGATGGGACCCATGTGGGCAAAGGTAAGCCACACGGCACCGTTCCGCATGGGATCCGTGGGGGCGGTGTACTGAGCCTGCTCGGGATAAAAGGCGTTTCCCTCCGCCAGGGACACGATGAGCCCCAGGGCCTTCTTAAAGCCGTCGGAAGTAAACTCGGGGAAGCCGCCCCCGTAGGCGAGGGCCATGCCCGCCATGGGGTAGAGAAGCTGGGAACCCTGGTTATTGGCGGGCATCATGGTTTTTCCCACCCCTTCGCCTTTGGCGATATTGATGGCCCACTGGACATACTGCTCCCAGGTGATGCCGTCGATGACATTCTGCCTCGTGAGCCCCGAAGGCAGATACTTGAGGGCGTCCACGTTGGCGGCCAGGATATAGACATCGAAAGAATTGGGGACAAAGTAGCGGACATTGCCCTTATTGGTGGTTTCGTCGTACATCTTGGTGAGGGTGATCCCCTGGTGGATGAAGGGGGAAATATCTTCCATCCAGCCACCGTTCACATAGGGGCCCATATTGGCGGTATCGGCGTAGACTATATCGCTGACAATGTTTTTGGTATCCTGCTCGCTTTCGATCTTCCGCACCGTGTCGGCCTGGGAAATAAATTCCACATTCACCTTAACCCCGTACTGGGTCTCGAATTTCTTGACGTACACATCGATAAGGTACTCCTTTTCCGCGGGCTGGGGGGTTCCGCTGTATACGACACTCAACACTTTCGAGCCCCCGTCTCCCGCCTTGTTCTGGGAAGACCCTCCCGCAAACGCCGGGACGGCCCACGCAAGCAGGACCAGAGCGAGACAAAGAACGTTTTTGATGGTTTTCATTTTCTTCCTCCTGGAAAATTTTGTCGCCGGAACCTTTCCAGAATCCAGCGTTTTGAAAAAGCATGTATTCAGGGCCTTCCCAAAACCCGGTTGGTTTCGGGAAAAGCTTCGGAAAAACCGGTCTAAAACCTGCTTTTTCTCCTAAATCCAAGGCAATATTCCCAAAAACCAAAATTTTGAGAATACTTCTTTATAGTTTAATATATTTGTTTGCCGAAAGATAGTTTTATTTATCATAATTTTTTAAAAAACAAGGCCGGGCAAGCACATTCCGCCGGACGAATTTGACTTGTCACCCCAAAAAAACAACCATTGACAGGGGGGAATTTTTCCCCCAAACTAGCATTATATGACTCAGTCGCTGGAAGATTATCTCGAAATGGTTAGTTTCCTTGCCGATGAAGGGGAGGTCCGCATAACGGATATTGCCACCCGCCTGGGGGTAAGTAAGCCTTCGGTACTTACCGCCCTAAGAACCCTGGAGGAACAGGGCCTTCTGGAGCATGAACGCTACCGGACGGTAAGCCTTACCCAGAAGGGGGCGGTACAGGCCGCGGAGATAAGGGACCGCCACAGCTTCCTTACCGTCTTTCTCAAGGATGTGGTAGGGGTAAGCGCCGATGTGGCGGAGAAAGACGCCTGCAAGATGGAACACCTCCTTTCGGAAGAAACCCTGAAAAAGATGAAAGCCCTGACCAAGACAAAGAAAAAAGCGTCCTGAACCGACATCCTCCTTTCGATGGCTCCTCTCATTTGAACCGTTCCTTCATTACGGCAAAGAAATCTTCCGTGGAGGGAGCTTGCGCCTCCTTCCCCGGGTCGTGGTACTCCACCAGGTGTTCGGGGATCTCTTCCAGGAAGGGGGAGGGGACGCAGTCTGCCACGTCCTGCCTGCGGCGGCGCTTCCGGCAGCTGGTGATGTAGAGTTTGTCCCTGGC
>JAITQR010000027.1 GCA_031288815.1 Treponema sp. | reverse complement strand
AAACATGAAGAAGTGTCAGAATAGACGGTTCAGGCGGGATTTCGCTAATTCCTTGTATCCTAAAATCCCCCGATTTTTATGACAACTAAGCCGATGTAATCAAAATCCATGAAAAACCTATAGAAATCACTCGAAAATCTCCCAAACATGTCAAAAAATACCGGCTTTTTACCTTTTTCTCTTGACCTTTGTTCCATGTGTTGTCATAATAATATATGACTACAAGGAGAACCCTATGTCCTATTTGTCCCGTATGAAAGTCGGAAATTATATCTATATCTATGAAGTTTCCGGTTACCGCGACTCAAACGGAAAACCGCGAAACAAAAAACACCCGGTGGGTAAGGTTGACCCGCAAACAGGCCAGGAGATCTTCAAGCCTGACTTCATCCCCAAGCTCCCCCGGTACGGAAAATCCGTGCCTGCCCAAAATAACGGGGATAAAGGGACGTTCAGTATCCGGGACCTCAAAACCTCCACCATCCGGGATTACGGCGCAACCTACTTCCTCCAGAGCATCGCCCAACAGATCGGATTGAAAGAAGTGCTTTCCTCCTCCTGCGGACCGTTGAGCGAAGAACTGCTGACCCTGGCGGAGTATCTCATTTGCAGCGAAGACCCCTTCGCCTATTGCGCCCATTGGATAGAGGGAACGGAAACGGCCGCAGGCCGTTCGTTGTCCTCCCAACGGGTGTCGGAACTGCTTCATGAAATAACCGCCGCAGACCGTACCGGTTTTTTCAAGCGGTGGTCGGACTACCGGCAGGAACGGGAATATCTGGCCCTGGACATTACCTCCATATCATCATGGTCAGAACTGATAGAAGATGTGGAATGGGGGTATAACCGGGACGGTGAAAAGCTGGCACAGATAAACCTTTGTATGCTCATGGGGGAAAAGTCACGTCTTCCGGTATTCCAGACGGTGTATTCGGGGAGCCTAAAGGATGTGTCAACGTTCAAGACCACGATAAGGGAAGCGTCCTGCTATGCGAAGGGGAGACGGCTTTTATTGGTGATGGATAAAGGGTTTTACAGTGGGAAAAACGTGAACCTGGTGCTGGAAAGCGGGGAAAAGTACGGATTTTTGATAGCGGTTCCGTTTACGACCGCCCTGGCGAAAGGCCTGGTACGGGGGGAGCGGGACGGGATAGACACCCCTGAAAACACGCTGGGGGTGAACCGGGGAGCCCTTCGCGTGGTCAGCCGGCGGATAGTATGGCCTGACAAGAGAGAGCCGGAAAGGGGGAAGGTGCTTACGGCGCATATTTATTTCAACGCGCTCAAAGCGGCCGCCAGGAAAGATGAACTTTATGCCCATGTTTCGGCCCTGATGCGGATTGTGAAAGAGGATGGAGTGAAGGGGAAGCTGAAAGAAGAAATAAAGAAATACCTGGTGGTAAGAAAGGCCGGGGCAGGGGAGAGGTATAAAATCAATCATGAAGTACTTGAAAAGGAACTGGAAAGTTCCGGGTGGCTGGTTCTTATAACGAACAGGATAAAGGGTGGGGAGGAAGCGCTTGAATGTTATCGTGCGAAGGATGTGATTGAGAAAGGTTTTTTGAAATTAAAGAACGCTATAGACTTAAACCGCATACGGGTACATTCGCAGGAAAGCATGCAAAACAAAGTATTTATCGGGTTTCTTGCTCTTATTCTGTTATCGCATATAAACAAAGTGATGGTTCAAAAAAAGATGTACCGTGATATGAGCATGAAAGATATGCTTTTTACCCTGAAAAAACTCCGCGTTCAAAGGATTGCCGGTGAGGCTATTCTCTTTCCGGTCACCCAGGAACAGCGGCGTATTTATAACGCGTTCTCCATAAAACCACCGGAGTTGTCATAAAAAATCCGGGATTTTAGGTTCATAGTATCACATCTATTTCTGTTTGTAAACCTTTTTATCGAGGCTTTGTCAGGGGAATAATTGACAGATACGAAAATTCGAGCAGGGAATCATTACCGTCGCCGCGGGCGTTACCGTAAAGGCGGGAACAATCCTGAAGCGGGACGGCACCAAGTTTGCCATCGCAACCGACACGCTGCCAAACCCCGGCGATCCCGCGGAGGGCGGCGGATGGGCAACTCCCCCGGCTCCGGGGGATATTCCCGTGGCGGTTATGCCTTTCGATCTCGCAAACGAAGGAACGGCCCCCGCGGACATGGGTTTCCGCGCCCTTATCGGCGGCTCGGTGCGGAGAGACCTTTTGAACCTTGACGGCGAACCGATAACCAATGCCCAGGCCGACGCGCTGCGGAATTTCGGCATTGTCGCCGTAGCATCCAATGACGTGTCACGGGTAAACCCTGACACCTCGGCGTAAAGGAGAGTATAAGCATGGCTAACAGTATGCCCACCCTGCTTCAGCAGGTTGTCGAGATGTACCAGCAGCAGCCGGACATCAAAAAAATGGGATTCCTGACGTCGCTTTTCAAAGTGACGCCGGAATCCTTCACCGACGTAAACAAAATCAGCATGGATATGGTTTACGGCGGAAACGATATGGCCCCCGTTGTGCGAGACCTTAGCACCGGAGCGGTCGTAATTACCATTGACAAATTCGGGAACATGGAGGTTCCTTTCCCGGTCTACTCCCTGGAAACGCCTGTCAACATCACCCAGCTTATGGATCGCTTCCCCAATGAGAGTGCCTTTGTTCAGGGAAGCATCAACTGGTACGGCAGGATGGCTCTCAAGATCAAAGAGGGCACCAACAAGCACATCCGCATGATCAAGGTCGCAATGGAGTACCAGGCGGCACAGGTCTTAACCACGGGGAAGTGTACCCTCACCGATGAGGAAGGGAACGAAATCAACGAGCTTGATTACCTAATCCCCGCAAGCCATTTTCCTGAAGTAAGTGTGCCCTGGAAAAATCCCGGCGCCAGGCCCATCGACGACCTCAACGGTCTGGACGACGTGATCCGCCCGGACGGCCAGGTGGATGTTGCCAATTACATTATGGGGAAAAATTCCTGGCGGAATTTCCTGAACAACGAACAGGTTCAAAAAAATCTGGACAAGAACATCCTCAATGCCCTGGAGATTTCCCCGCAGATGCGGGACAAGGGAGCGGCCTATCTGGGCAAGCTCAATACGGACGGACACGTCCGCCTCTTCTGGGGATATGACGCCACCTACAATCCCTGGAAACAGCCGGATGTCACCAAATACTTCCTTGACCCCGACAAGGTAATTTTCCTCCCCTCCTTCGAGGCGATGGATTTCCGCCGTTATTTCGGCGGCATCCCCAATATTAAACTCGACCCGGTCTTTGATCCGCTTTTCGGAAACAAGATCACCATCGAGGGAGAATACGATTTCAAAGTCCGCGTCTGGTTTGACGAGGATGCCGAAACCTACAAAGGCCGCACCAGGAGCCGCCCGCTCTTCGTTCCGGCTTCCCGCATGCGCCTTGGCTGTCTGTACACGGGCGAATAAAGGAGGAGCAAATGTATATCGTAGCAAAAGGGCACTCATTCAGTACCCCCCGCGGGATTTTACTCCCCGGCGACGAGGTAACCGAAAAGGATTTTTCCGATAAAAAAGCCTTCTTGAAAAGGGTACAGAAGGGGAGCATTGTCGCCGGAAAATCCAAAGACCAGCTTGACAGGGAGGAGGCCGAGGCGAAGGCCGCCGCGGGGAATAAAGCGGCAAAGGCCGAGGCCGCCCGGCGCGCAAACGAACTTGAGGATGCCGCCCT
>JAITQR010000016.1 GCA_031288815.1 Treponema sp. | reverse complement strand
TTAAACTTTTCGCCGCGAATCGGCCAAAACAAAATCCGCGGCACAAAAAACAGCAAATAATTTTTATGAAAGGGTATCGTTATCACCGGTGAATTCAAATTCGGTTTTGATAGGGGCTTCCCCCGGCCATGGGAACACTTTAGCGCAATGTTCAACACCGTAAAAGCTTCCTTCCGCATCCGCCTGTCCTGTGGTATACTGCCGTCAGAGGAGATATAAAATGGATTATTTGGGATTTGACGCGTATGAAAGATCTATAAACAAGATTGGCGAAGGCGTGGTGTTTATGGCAAAGGCCGGGGCTGAGGACTGTATCGTCGCCCGGGGGCTTCCGGGTTTCAAGGGCGAAGACCTGGGGGACGGCGGGATCAAAGGGCCCCTGAACCACGAGAACGCCGAGGCCCTGCGGAAGCTGCTGCCTTTTACCGCCCCCAGCCGGGTTCTGACCAAAGACCGGAGTTTCGGGGTGGGGGACAGGCTGGGAATCGCCGCCCTGGGGCACATCAGGATCTTTGAGCGGTACGACGCGTATCCGGTTTTTGCCCAGCAGTCCATCCGGGAACTCAACCTGACCAGCCGGACGTACCAGGACGTGCTGGACGCGGTGAGTTTCGCCGTGTTCCGGGAGGGCTTTAAAAAAGCCTGGGGCGCCGACGGGGATCACCTGAAAACCGTCAAGGATGTGGAATACGCCCTTTCCCTTGGGTTCAGCATGATCACCCTGGACTGTTCGGATCATATCAAGCCGGACACGGGCGGCGCAAAGGCCCCGCCGGAAAACTACGCCGCCAAATATCTGGGCAGACGATTCGATATCGGCGAGGGGCAGGTTCTGGAATTTACCGGGGCCGAGCTCGGAAAAATCGTGGGGGTCTACGGGGAAGCCATCGGTTTTGCCGTGGATATGTACAACCGCTTCCTTAAGGACGGCAAATACGCGGCGGATTTTGAGATCTCCATCGACGAAACCGACACCCCCACTACCCCCTTGCAGCATTACTTTGTGGCCCGGGAACTTACCGACGCGGGAGTCCGCTTCGCCACCATGGCCCCCCGGTTCTGCGGGGAATTCCAGAAAGGGGTGGACTACATAGGGGATCTTTCCCGGTTCGAGAAGGAGATAAAGATCCACGCGGTAATCGCGCGGCATTTCAAGTACAAACTGAGCATCCACTCGGGCTCGGACAAATTCAGCGTCTTCCCCAGCATCGGCCGGGAAACCGGGGGGATCTTCCACGTAAAAACCGCCGGAACCAACTGGCTTGAGGCCATGAGGGTAGTGGCGGTGGTGGATCCCGGCCTCTACCGGCAGATCCACAAGTACGCCCTCTCCGCCTTCGACGAAGCCCGGAAGTACTACCACGTTACCACGGATCTTACCAGGATTCCCGATGTGGACGGCCTTAAGGATTCGGAACTTCCCGGGCTCTTCGACCAGAACGACTCCCGGCAGCTTATCCACATTACCTACGGCCTTATCCTGAACAAGAAAAGCAACGGCTCTTACGAGTTCAAAGACAAGCTGTACAAACTGTGGAAGGAAAACGAGGGGGTTTACGCCGAAGCTTTGGTAAAGCACATCGGCAAACATCTGGATCTTCTGGGGGTGAAAGCGGCAGGCTGTTAAGCCCGCGGGCCTTAATCCCCGTCCCGCAGCCCGTAGGCTTTGATCTTGTTCAGGATCGTTTTCCGGCTGAGCCCCAGCATTTCCGCGGCCCTGGTGCGGTTGCCCTTGCAGCGGGCAAGGGCGTCGGCGATGGCCCGCCTCTCCAGCTCTTCCAGGGAAGGCGGCGGGGCGTTTTGCGGCGAAGCTTCCCCCGCCGAAAGTTCCGGCGGCGGGGCCGGGGGCCGGGAGCCGCCGGGAAAGGCTCCGCCCGCCGGGGCGGTTTTGTGGAGATCGATGTCGGCGGGACGGATCAGGTTGTCCCCGCGGTAGATCAGCGCCCGTTCAAGGATGTTTTCCAGTTCCCGGATATTGCCGGGAAAAGTCCAGGCGGAAAGCTTGGCCATGGCTTCATCGGAGAGGGCGCAGGGGCGGGAGGATTTTTTTTCCAGGATGCGGGCCACCAGGAGGGGGATGTCCTCCTTCCGCTCCCGCAGGGGGGGGATGCTTATCCGTACCACGTTGAGACGGTAGTAGAGATCCTCCCTGAAGCGGCCCTCTTTTACCAGGTTTTCCAGTTCCTGGTTGGTGGCGGAGACGATCCGGGCGCTTACGGGAATGTCGCTTACCCCGCCAAGGCGGCGGATCTTCCGTTCCTGCAGAACCCGCAGCAATTTTACCTGGAGGGGCATGGGCATCTCGCCGATTTCGTCCAGGAACAGGGTCCCCCGGCCGGCGATTTCGAAGAGGCCGGTCTTGCGGGACCCGGCTCCGGTAAAGGAGCCTTTCTCGTGGCCGAAGAGTTCGCTTTCCATAAGCCCCTCGTGTATGCCGCCTATGTTCACCGCCACAAAGGGCTCGTCCCGGTAAGGGCTCCGGGCGTGGATCTCCCGGGCGGCCACTTCCTTGCCCGTGCCGCTTTCCCCGGTGATAAGCACCGTGGCCTCGCTGGCGGCGATCCTGTCTATCCGCGCCGAAAGCTCCCGCATGGCGGGGCTTTCCCCCAGCATCGTTTCTCCCCGGGAAGTACGGAGCCCCGCCTCGACAAGATTCTCCCGGCGCTTGTTCTCCACCAGGGAACGCAGGCGGATCACCAGCTCGGCGGGATCGAAGGGCTTAACCAGGTAGTCTTTCGCGCCGGACTTGAGGGCGTTCACCGCGTCGGGAATTTCCCCGTGGGCGGAGATCATGATCACCGGGGAGGAGAAGCCCCGCCGCTGGGTCCACTCCAGGAGTTCCTGGCCGCTCATGCCCGGCAGTTTCAGATCCAGTACCAGGGCGTCGAATTTTTCCGCTTCCAGGAACGACTGGGCCGCCTCGCCGTTTTCCGCCGTCCGGGCCTCGATGTCTTCAAGCCCCAGGTATTTGTCAAGGGATTCCCGGATATTCTTCTCGTCATCCACAATCAAGACCCGCATCCTATTACTCCTGGGCTCCTAGGCCAGCGCCGGTATGGTAAGCCGCGCAAGGGTTCCGCCCCCTTCACGGTTTTCCAGGGTGATGGAGCCCCCTATGGCTTCCACAAAACGCTTGCAGATGGACAGCCCTATCCCCGTGCCGGTACTTTTGCTGGTGAAGAAAGGATCGAAGATCCGTTTCAGGTTCTCCTGGCCGATGCCCCTGCCCTGGTCGGCGATTTCGATAAAGATCTCCCGGCCCTCCCGGCGTATCAGGGCCTCCAGTTTTTCCGCCGGCCCCCCGGCTTCCAGGGCGTTACGGATCAGGTTCTCGAAGACCGACCGCATCCGGTCCCCGTCGGCCAGGATCATCCCGTCCCGGACGGACTGGCCCGAGATAATGTTTCTGCCGCAGAGCCGCAGGGATGTTTCCTCAAGGGACCGGTACACGTTGAGAGGCCCCCGGTTACCCCCGGCCTCCCGCAGGTAGTCGTTTACCCGGTACACCAGGGCGGATATGCGGTCGACCTCCTCGTTGATCCGGCCGATTTCTTCCCCGGCGCCGCCTCCCAGTTTCTGCAGTATTCCTGTCTGGAGCCGGATCGAGAGCAGCGGGTTTTTGATTTCGTGGGCCAGGGTGCTGGCCGCGGTTCCCAGAACCACCAGGTTTTTCTGGGACTCGATACACTCCCGGTACTCCCGGTTGCGAAGGTACAGGCGGCGGACGGAAAAGACCAGGGCCAGGAGGGCCGGTTCGATGAGGACAAGGAGTATCCCGGTAAGGGTGCGGTTCCGCCAGTAGGCGGGATGGTCGATGTCAACGTAGAAGTAGGAGAGCCCGCCCATGGGGCCGGCGGGAAGAAGGGCGGACCCGGCGTCGGTGTTTCTCCGCTGGGTCATCCGCTGTTGATGGAACTCTCCCGAAGCGGGACCGGGACCGGGAGGAGGAGCGGGAGGGGGCGACCAGTGGAGCACAAATTTTATTCCCCGCCCCTTGGGATCCTGAATGGTGTAGCGGCCAAAGCGGCTGCGGGGCATATCCCGCAACAGATCCTCGTTGAAAACATCCGGCCCGTTGCCCCAGCGGTAGATCGCCTTCCGATCCCTGCCGTAAAGGCCGAAACCCCTGATCCGTTCGGCCAGGACCGGGTTTTCCCTGACCAGGCTGTCCAGGTCCTCATAGCCCCGCAGGTTCGTAAAAAGGGTGTTGAAGATCCGCTCGTTGTCGTTATCCCGGATAAGCCGGCTCCGATCCCGCAGCTGCCAGATCACCAGCACCGCCAGGGCGGAAAACAGGGCCCAGAGGAGGAAGGCCGCTATCCAGGATGAGGCGCGCAGACTTATCTTCACCGGTATCCTCATCTTTAGAGTTTATCTAAGCCCCGGGGATAGTAAAAGATCCCGTAGGGCCCCCTGGTCTTCCATAACGAGAATGCTTCTCATCTTTGAAAGGCTGCTAAGGAAACCGTACTGGGAGCGGATAAGCTGGTTGCGGTTCGTTGTCGCCAGGGAGGAAGCCTCCTGCAACTGGGAAACCGAATTCTGGTTCAGCCGGTAAAGCTCCATTACGTATTCAAAGTGCTTGTCCGCGTATTCCCCGGAGCGGCGGGAGGAAAGAACCGTTCCCGCCTGGGTGATAAGATCCAGAAGGGCGGTGTAGAGTTCCGTTTCCAGGCTCTCCTCCGCGCTTCCGTAGTCCAGGGCCGCCTGTTCCCGGGCGATCTGTTTCTTCGTCAAATTGTCCTTCAGCACCCAGTAATCCAGGGGGATTTTCCCGCTCAGGGAAACGGAACCCGACGAAGGTCTCAGGCCGTCCTGGACGCCGTAGTTAAGCCCGGTGGAGAAGGAGGCGCTCAGGGTGGGGGAAAAATCCCTGACGGCGAGGCCGGTCTGTTTTTCCGCCTGGAGGTTTTTCAGGGAGGCCTTGGCCAGGGCCGGGTTAGACGCGGCGGCGGTCCTGAGCAGCTCGGCGTAGAGCCGGAGGGTTTCTTCTTCCGTCATGGCGGCCAGCTTTTCGATACATTCCCGGTAACCGCCGAATTCCAGTTCCCGGGGGACCGGCGGCGCGTCCAGGCCGAGGAGCATCTTCAGCCTCAGTTCCGAAAGGGAAAGATCCCGCTTCGCCTGGTTCCGCGCGTTTTCCCTGGATTCCTTTTCCGCCAGGGCCTGGAGGTAGTCCCCCTGGTTTATCATCCCGTTCCCGGCCCGGGTTTCCGCTATGGCGAGGCTCAGTTCCGCGGTTTCCAGGGCCGATTCGGCGGACTCAAGGCTGGCCTTTGCCTGGAGACAGGCGTAGTAGGCCGAGTCCGCCGCGTTCAGCACCGCGTAAAATTCCGCCAGGGCGTCCTGCCGGGCCATCTCGACGCTCAGCTCCGCGATGGTTTTATTGGCGAAGAATTTCCCGCCGTTGAAGATCTGCTGGGACACCCCGAAGCTGAGGCCCGTACTCACCGTGTCCTTGAACTCCGGACTCCCCTCCTGGGCGTTCCACAGGATCGTCGAGGCGCTGGCCCCCAGGGAGGGGGAAGGGAGCAGGGTGTAGAACTGGCCGCGCTGGTCCAGGAGGCCGGTCTTTACGGCGAGATTGTACTTCGCCAGGCTGCGGGAATTGGCCAGGGCCAGGGTACGGGCTTCGTCTATGTCCAGGCTGAGCCCCTGGGGAAAGACCGGGAGGGCCCGGCACAGAAAAACCGCGC
>JAITQR010000312.1 GCA_031288815.1 Treponema sp. | reverse complement strand
GATCCCGGCCCGCAGAGCTTTCCGGGGGCCAGCGGCAGCGGGCGGGTCTTGCCCGGGCCTTTGCCTACCCCAGTCCGGTGCTTCTCCTGGACGAGCCCTTTCAGTCCCTGGACATCCCCCTGCGGATACAGCTTATGGATCTAACCCTGCGGCTTCTGGAGGAATCCCCCCGGCTTACCACCCTGGTTACCCACGATCCCCGGGAGGCGGTGTACACAGGCCGGAGAATCCTGGCTCTGGGAAGGAAACCTGGGGAAGACCACTGTGGCATCCTTTTTGACGAAACCCTGAATCTTTCCCGGGAGGATCGGGCCTACGGATCGGCCGCCCAGGGAACCGTGGAAAAGCGCCTCCTGGCTACGCTGTTGGACGGGAAAGACGGGTAAAAGCGGCCCGCCCAAGGCCCGGGAAAAAACCATGCCATGCCTTCGGTTATCCCGCATCCCGTCCCTGACCGGCTTTTTATAAACGCCTGGGGCAAAAAGGAACTAAACACCGTGATTAAGGGTACGTTTAAACAAGTGGTTTGCGGCTGTTCGTTTATGGCCCTGCTGTTTTCCTGCGCCGGCGGAAATACTGCCCCCGCGGTTCCGGAGGGATCCCGGCCCGGAACATACCGCTTCGGCGTGTTCACCGGCCTGGGTCCCGAACACCTGGAAGGATTACTGCGAACAAAACGGTTTTACGGTATTTCTCGCCGGTTCTCTTGCCCTGGACCGCGCCGGCTGGTAGCGATTTTTCCAGGCGCCCCATGGCTTATCATGGTATATAAAATCCCCGCTTTCTCCGGTCTATCGGGAATTTTGCCCGGTTTTTAGCCGGCCCAGGCCTCTACCAGTCCCGCCGGCGCAGCCGCGGCGCCTTATTTTTTCTTTCGGAAAACCCGGTAGTTAATGTGGGGAAAGATACTGTGCCGCTTCTCCAGGCCCGTGAGCCATTCGGTGCTGATATAATTGCTCCCCAGGGCCTCATAGATGGTGGTAAAATTCCTCAGCGAGTCCTCGATACAGCAGCGGGCGTATTCGGGGGATTTTTCCTGGTAGAGCATCCGGGGCCAGTCGGAGGATTGCATCAGGAGAATCTCCCGGGCGGCCTGGTTCAGTGCCCGTTCCTTAAGCCCCGTATCGTCAGGGAAACGTTCGGCCAGCTCTATCATCCGTTCCAGGGCGCGGAAGGCGTGGCGGTACATCCAGTCATTGGAACCGTCGAGCCAGGTTTCCGCGTAACCGTTGGTTCCCTGGGAAGAGAATTCCGGGGACAGGGTCTGAAAATTCGCGCTGTCCTGTTTAAAAAGGTACTCCGCCGGGGTTTTGAAGCGGATATTTTCCCGGCCCGCGGCCTCCCGGAACAGGGTTTCAATAAACAGGGGGCCTTCGTACCAGTTATGGCCAAAGGAATCGGCATTGAAGGCGCAAAGACAGAGGGGCGGGACTTCCATTAACCGGGAAGCCGCGTCGAGGCGGGAAACACAGCTTTCCAGAAAATCCCGGGCCGCCGCCCGGGCCTGGGCCTGGGCTGCCAGGGGATCGTAAACGCGCCCCTTTTCCCTGGATTGGTACTTGTAACCGGTGCCGCGCCGAAGACCCTTGGGGCCCAGGAAAGACCCTACCAGTTCCGTTGGCAGCTCGTAGCCCGCGTCGGAGCAGTTGTCCCGGTAAACCCGCGCTTCTTTTCCGGATCCGGTCCGGGCGGCCAGATCCCTGCCGGCATAGAAGTCCCGGCCCAGCACAAAAATCCCGGCGGGGGTCTTTACGGGGTAGAAACTCCCCTTCAAAGCCGGGGGGCTGCCGAACACAAGCCCGTGGGCCTCGACAATGGTGTAACCGAAATTGTAAGCCCGGAGATACTTCTCCAGTTCCGCAGACCAGCCCAGTTCAGGCAGCCAGAACCCCTGGGGATATTTGCCGAAGTGGGATCGGTAACAAAAGGTGGCCGCCTCAATCTGGGCCTGGACGGCCTCCGGGCAGGAGGCGTAAAAAGGCAAAAAGGCGTGGGTCGCCGGACAGGCGATGATCTCCACGTTTCCCCGGCGCTGATAAACATCCAGGACTTTTAGAATGTCCCTGTCGTAGCGCTCGGTAAAGGCTATCCGCCGCTCCACAAATCTGTCGTAGTAGAACCGGATTAGCTTCTGCCGGGCCGGATTATCCGAGGAACGGTCCAGTTCAGCCCGGCCGAATTCGATCTGTCTGTCCGTATACTCAAGGTACTTTTTGATAAGCCGCTTGTCTTCCAAAAGATGACAAAGTACCGGGGATACCACCAAACCCAGGCGGAAAGGGATACGCAGCCTGTCCAGGCGTTCCAGGGTTTCCAGAAGGGGAAGGTAGGTTTCCGAAAGGGATTCAAAAAAACGGAATTCCTCCGGTCCGGAAAGATTTTCCAGGCAAGGACAGCCTTTATGAACAAAAGGGTGGTGGACTTCAAGCACCAATGAAATCACCGGAGACGCTGGCATCATTTACCCGGCCGATGTTCCTGTCCGTATCTAAGACGGACTTTTCGCTCAGGGTTTCGCAGAATGGGAAATTCTTCCGCGCCGGACAGAAGGGCTAATGCACTGAAGCGCTGGCCGGACAGACCGGCCCTTTCCTGAAGCTTGGGCATAGCGAAGACCCGGGAAGAGGCGAGGACATCGATCCGTTCCCAGAGGCGGGCGCATAATTCCACCTGGAACCGGCCTCCGGTATTTTCAGAGGGAAAACCGATGTACCAGGCCGTATCTTCCGGACTTATGGACACGGTAAAACCCGACAGAAGATCCGCCGTCCCGCCTTCTCCCAGGGGATTTATCCGCAGGCGGTAACCGTCAAAACCGGCCATCCTCTCAAAAGTTTCCCTGTCATGTTCCTTGATCTCCCAAAACGCGAAAGCCCAGAGAGGGTCCCGGATCATTACATCGATAAAGGTAATGTTGTACTGCTTGGGAAAGGGAACGGAGCCGGGAAAATCCTCCGTTCCAAAGACGCCTTCGCGGACATCCACCGCCGGTGTACCCTGTAAGGGTCCTTCCGGATCTTCCGTGGGGAAAAGGATGAGGGACGAAAACCCATCCCCTCCACGCGACAGGGTCTCAGGCACGGCTTCCGCCCGGGCTCCGCCGGCCTCCCCGCCGTCCCGGCAGGAAGGCGGGGATTCGGCTTTTGGGATTTCAGGAGACACGGGTTCTTCCCTGAAGGATTCGTAGAGGGAAACGATATCCAGCAGCTCTTCAATAACAAATACCCGATCGAGACCGGGGGGGATATCAATACCGAAGCTGTCCGCGACTCTTACCAATTCGGCGCTGGTCATACTTTCCAGGCCGGCTCGCGTCAAGTGAAGCTCATCCATTGCCGGATCATCATGGGAGAAAGAAAGTCCTCTGTCAATCTACCAGGAGTTTGTCGCGCTTCGCGTAGAAAACCCCGAAAAATCGCCGGAGTTCCCCCGCCTACCGGTAAGGTTGGAAATAGTCCGGCGGGGGATCGCTTACATCGATACCGCCGGGAAAACCCGCCAGGGTTTCCGGGATTACCAGCCGGGAGGCGTGGAGCAGGAGCCGCTTCAAACCCATGGTTTTGCGGAGTTCCCTGTTCAGACTGAAATCCCCGTATTTATCGTCCCCCAGAACCGGGCAGCCAATACGGGCCAGATGCCGGCGGATCTGGTGCGTCCGCCCGGTTCCCAGTTCCAGTTCCAGGAGGGAGAAGAAGCGTCCGGAGGCGGCCCGCCCCGGTTCAGCCTCCCCCATTCCGGCTGTTACGGGAGAGAAGACTTCCCGCCGGGACAAAAGCCGGTAGAAGGTTTCGGATTTTTTCACCGCCCCGCGAATCTCCAGATTCAGGCGGATGATCCCCGCGGAAGGACGGGGTGATCCGGCGCAGATTGCCAGGTAACATTTGCTCAGGCCGGGCTTCCGGCCGGCGAAGATCGCGGAAAACCGGGCCGCGGCCGTCCTGTTCCTGGCTACCAGGATAAGGCCGGAGGTGTCCTTGTCCAGCCGGTGCACCAGGTATACTTTGGGGGAGCCGGGGGAACCCGGATTTCCAGGCGGAGACCGGCGGGACAACTCGGCCTCCAGGAGCCGGTCCAGGGAAGCCCCTACCCCCTCCCCTCCCTGTACGGCGAGTCCCGCGGGCTTGTGAAGAACCAGACAGTCATGGTTTTCAAACAGCAGGACGACACGTTTCATCGGCACAGGGGAATTATACCGATATTGAAAGTACCATGATAACCACTATCCTGCGTGCCCCGCAGACCCGGCGCTTAATCTGGGTTTTCCTCCTGATCCCCCTCTCCCCTCTCCGGGCGGCTCCCTACGTTTCCCCCTGGGGCTTCCGCGTCGACCTTCCCCCGGGCTACCAAATTCAGGGCGGCGCCGGGGATATGGGTGTATCCTTTCGCAATCCCCAGGGGGCGGTTTTTGAAATTCGGGTGGCCCCGGGAACCGATCCTGAAAAATACCTTGAAAGCGTCCTTTCCCGGCTGGGGAGCGGAAATGAAATAGAATCCTTTATGTACCACAGCCGAAAAGCGGTGCTGGCGGAACTTGCATTTTCCCTGGGAACCGCCTCGCCGGTCCGGAGATCCGCCTACCGGGGCTGGGGACTCTGCCTTGACCGGGGGGACGGCCTGCTCCTGGCCCTGGCCTACGGACCGGCCGGGGACAGGGGTCTGGATATTCTCCACCTGTCCTGTCTTGATTCCATCGTCCCCACCCGGGCGGAAGAGCATTACTACGGACCCGTCACCGAATTTGCCTGGCCCCGGGGCCCCCTGCGGGAGATCTCCCTTTTCAACACCCAAATCAAGGCCCTGTTTTCCGAAGGAGACGCGGAAGCCGCCCAGGGTCTGGTGGACAGGGAATTCCAGGTGCTTCGCTTTTTTGAAAAAGGCCCCCAATGGCAGGAAGCCTGGCGCCGCTTCTACCGAATGATCTACCGGGACTCCTGGGAGCGTATAGCCCACGCGGCTTTTCTGCTGGAACGGAGTTGGGCGGCGGAAACCCTGCCGCTGGAAACAGCCGTTTTGAATGAACAGGATTCCGCCGCCTCCGGCGGGATCGCCCGCGCCGTTTCTCCGGAGCTCCGGCTCGCCGCCAGGGCGCTCTCTTACGTCCAGGACTTTAAATACGAGCGGAATCTCATAGGGAGCGATTTTGTGAACCTGGTGAGCGCCCTTACCGAAGGCCGGGGGGACTGCGACAGCCGCGCCTTGCTCTGGGCTCTCATCCTTGCCCAGGCGAATATAGGCGCGGGCATCATGGTCTCCCGTGATTACAGCCACGCCATGGGCATCGCGGACATTGAAGGCCGGGGGGCCCGCTTCCCCTTGGCGGGCAAACAGTACCTGGTGGCGGAGACTACCACGAAAGTGGATCCGGGACTCATCGCCCAAAACATGAGCGAGATTCCCAAGTGGATGGGGATAGTGTTTGAGTGAACCGGTACTGTTTCTAAGTGTTCGTTGTTCGGAAACTTCGGCTTCCGAACAACTCTGTTTTTTTGATGTTTATGCAAGCGCCCGGCGCGGCAATGCCCTATATAGGTTATGAAAATTCGATCCCTTTTTGCCCCGGTTCGGGAATTTTTCTTTCCCAGAGGCTGCGCCCTTTGCGGCGAAATTCTTACCGGCCGGGAAGAAACGCTCTTCGGCCTCTGCGATCCCTGCCGGGCACGGCTCCTTCTTCCCGCCAAAGACGCCGGGACAGAGTTCTGCGACCGCTGCGGCCGGCCCCTGATATCCGAGATAGGCCGCTGCCTCCCCTGCCGGAAAGAGGAAGAACGGCTCCGCGAGAGAAACGCCGTAGTCTACCCCTATTCGGGAAAGTACCGGGACCTGCTGGGAGAATACAAGTTCGGCAGGAACACGGCCCTGGGATTTTTCCTGGCCGAAAGGCTGAAGGAAGCCCGCGCCCGGCTCCTGGCGGCTGATTCGGGCCTAACCATGGGCGGGCAAGAAGCCCAAGGCTTCCCCCCCTTGGTTCCCGTACCGCCCCGTCCGGGGAAACTACGGAAAACCGGCTGGGACCAGGTGGAGTACCTGGCGCGGCTCCTGAGGCGGGAGGGCCTTCCGGTATACCGTTGCCTGAAACGCCTCCCCTCGCTCAGCCAAAAGAAGCTTAACCGGGAAGAACGCCTCCGGAACCTCCGGGATCGTTTCGTCGTTACCCGCCGGACGCCGGCCACGGCAATCCTTTTCGACGACGTGATCACTACCGGGGCGACCCTGGAAGCCTGCGCCGGGGCGCTTAAAAGCGCGGGAACAAGCAAAGTATACGCCCTCTGTCTTTTTTATGATTGAAATTCAAAGCCCCGATAGATGAAACCGGCCTTGCCAAAACAAGCGCCGCCGCCCCGGTTTTTTCGGGAAAAGGTGTTGATTTATCAGGATATGCGGGGTAGCCTATAGTATATGTCTTTTATCAATGAGGAACCTCCATCTATAAAAACGGGTTCCGTTTCCGTAAGTGGGTCAGCCAGGCTTGTCTTGAACGAAGAGGAGGAACGTTTGATCAAAGACATCCTGGAATGGCTTGAAGAACGGAATCCTGAAGAACACCAGCAGGCCCAGAAGCGGTTTGATTGCCTTCGCGGGCTGGGGGAAGCGATTTCCGTTTATCCCTCGGTACGGGAAACCCAGTACCTCCATGGTATAGCCCGGAACGAAGAACAGCTTATTGAGGCCCTCTGTTCCTTTTCCTCGGCCTCCCACATGCTCCATACTCCCACCAAGGTAGTGGCGGCCCGGAGCTATCTGGTGGCGAAATACCACGCTTTTTCCCTGCTTGCCATGCTGAGCGGGGACCGGGGCGACTTCCAGGCAGCCGTAAGGCGGGTTATTTTTTCCCTTATCAGCACCCTGATGGTAGAGGAAGTGTACCTCTCCTGCCTGGAAGAGCATTCCTTTTCCCGGCCTGTCAAGACGGAAATAGCCAACGATCTGGTAAACCTTTGGGATACGGGCTCGGATCTCCGGGCCATCCGTCACCAGCCGGCCCTGGAAAGCCTCTGGGCGGCCCGGGAAGCGGCGCCTCCTATTTTCGGCACCATGGACGGCAACAGCGAACTCCTGCGGATATCCATAGAGATGGGAAACGACTGGGGAGATTTTCTGATGGAAGAATCGACCAGCGACGAAACCCAGCAAGCTCTGGAGGAATTCCTCTTCGGGCTCTCATACGAGGAGATACATCAGGTTCGTTCCCGGCTGGCCCGTTTCGGGATATCGGCGGTGGATTACAACGATGTCCGCTCCTATCTGGGAAGCAAACCGGCCTACGCTTTTGTGAATCCCGGGGAACTGCGGGCGGTTTACGATTTTTTTGTGGAACGGAGGGAAGCCGCCCGTTTTCGCATAAAGACATCCGCCTCCGGGCCTTACCACACCCTGGAAGAACTCTACCTGCGTTACCGGATCCTGACGGAGCAGGAATAGCCCGAAGACAGGGGTCCCGGCCGCCGGGGACGGCCCGGGGGCAGGGAAACTTTATACCACATGAACCGGAGCGCCGGGAAATTCTTCCCCCCGGTCTATGCGGCAGGCCGGGGCGAATATCAGATCCAGCCCGACATCCAGCAGCACCCCGTAGCCCCTTTCCCGCATAAAAGTCCGCAGTTTTTCACTCTCGCCGGGAGTTTCGTCAATACTTTCAATGGAGATAAGGCCGAAACGGTAGGCTCTAAAATCTATGGATTCAAGGATGCTCATCTCGGCGCCCTCAACATCCAGGGACAGAAAATCAATAAGGTTAATCCCCGGATAGCGGCCCATCAGATCGCCAAAGGTAACGGTGTTTACCTTGATGCGTTCAACCGCCCCCTTTTCCCGGACGATCCAGTCCTTGTGGGTGGGGGCCATCTTCGATTCCAGACCGCTCAGGGTTTCCACTCCGGCGGCGCGGATAAAATCCACCCCTTTCCCCGGCTCATCGGACATAGCCAGGTTATAACAGTCGCAGCGGCGGTTCCGCCGCAAACGGGCAAAAGCATCCGGCAGGGGTTCCAGGCAGACGCCTTTCCAGCCCAACTGTTCGAGGGCGTAGGTGTTACTGTAGGTCTTGCCGTCGTAGGCCCCAATGTCGAGAAAAAACCCCGTCCGTTTGCCTTTAAAGTAGAGATAGGCCAACACATCCTGATCCGCCTGGCCCTGGAACCAGGGCCCGTCTTTCCGGCCCAGGGACAGGTCCAGGCTCATTTCCGCCCAGAGTTTAACCAGAAGGTCGGCTTTCCTGGCAATTATTTCAATATCCCGTAAACGCCGCCCGATATCGTCCGGATTCTCCATGCCGCCGCCGATTTTTCCCGGGGCTCACTGGTTATTCTGGGATATTTCCCTGAATTTGTCCTGGATGGCGATCACCGCGTCGACCAAAACAGGGTCAAACTGGGTGCCCCGGCCGTCTTTAATGATGCTGATAGCCTCCGTGTAGGGCATGGCCGCCTTATAGACCCGGGCGCAGACAAGGGCGTCGTAAACATCCGCCAGAGAGGCGATCCGGGCGGACAGGGGAATTTCGGCGCCCTTGAGCCCCCGGGGATACCCCTTGCCGTCGAAGCGCTCGTGGTGCCCGTAACAGATATCCTCACAGTGCCGCAAATAGAGGGAAGAATTCACGTCCCCCAATTCACCGATAATCTCCTTCCCCCGGATAGTATGGGTCTTCATGATGGTGAATTCCTCATCGTCCAGCCTGCCGGGCTTGAGGAGGATCCGGTCGGGAATGGCGATTTTGCCTACATCGTGGAGGGCCATGGCTTTGACAATGGTATCGGGCTCCAGTTTCCGCAGTTCCCCGGCGTAAACCGAATTGAAGTCCAAGAGGTAGTATATCAGGGCCTTTACAAAGAGCTGGGTCCGCTTAACATGCTCACCCGACTCCAGATCCCGGTGTTCAATGACGTTTGCCAGGCCCTGCAGGGCGTTATCCAGGGTGGCGGTGGCCTCGGCGGTTTTTTCCGCCACCATCTGTTCCAGATTGTCGCTGTAGTTCTTTAAGGCCACCTGGTTCCGGACCCGCAACTTGACCCGCTCCGGCAGGAAGGGTTTGTTGATAAAGTCCACCGCCCCGGCGGCCAGAAGCTCGCTTTCCGAATCGTTTTCGGCGGTGATAAAGATAACCGGAATCCGTTTAAAGGCGGCGTCGGCCTTCATAATCTCAAACATTTCCCGGCCGGTCATCTCCGGCATCATCACGTCCAGGAGGATGATTTTCGGCAAAACTTCGGCCTTGCGCAGATACTCCAGGGCCACTTTCCCGTTATTCGCCGTGGCAACCTGATATTCGTCTTGCAATATTTCTTCAAGGATCATGACGTTCATATCAACGTCATCCACCACCAGAACCTTAGGAACCTCTTTTCTGGTGTCAAGAGCCATATTGCGCTACAACCTCATCCAGTTTTTTAAGGGTTTCATCGAAAACGGTCTTCACCGTGGCTAACGCTTCCGGTTGAACAGCCTTTTCTTTGATTTGCGATTCCAAATCCCGGATTCTCTCAAAAAGTTCCGTCAAGGAAAGATTCGCGGCTACACCTTTGACGGTATGAGCCGTTATTTGAGCTTTCTCATAATCTCCGGCTTCAAGCTGGGCGGAAAGCTCGTCCAGCTTAGTATCAGCCTTAAATTTGGCAAGCAGCCGGACATACAGCTTCGTATTGTTCATTACCCGCTTAAGGCCTTCCTCAAAATTGACATATACAGCATCCGCCATCGGCGTACCCTCCTTCAAGTAACCAAAATTCTTTATAATTACAGTATACCACAAGAGCAAAAGAGAAGAAAACGCCTTTTAGCCCCCGCGGTTTTCTTTGCCGGCGGGGAGGGACCGGAAGGCGGAAAAAGACGGGAGGATGAGCCTGTCAAAACCCGGCTGGTTTTGCGGAGCTTCCTGGACGGGCTTAAGCCTGCCGGTAATGTTCCAGGAAAGCTCCCAAGCGGCGTAGCGCGTCCGTCAGGGTATCTTTGTCGGGAAGGAAGACGATGCGGAAGTGATCCTGCGCTTTCCAGTTAAAGCCCGTACCCTGAACCAGGAGGATATGCTGTTCCCGCAGCAGATCTATGGCAAAGCGTTCATCGTCGGTAATGTTAAAGCGGTCCGCGTCGATTTTGGGGAAACAGTACAGGGCTCCTCTGGGAACGACCACCGAAAGGCCGGGGATTTGGTTCACCAGGTTCACCGCCAGATCCCGCTGCTCTTTAAGCCGCCCGCCGGGCAGCACCAGGTCTTTGATGCTCTGGTAGCCCCCCAGGGCGGTCTGTATGCCGTACTGGGCCGGCACGTTGGCGCAGA
>JAITQR010000284.1 GCA_031288815.1 Treponema sp. | reverse complement strand
GTCCCCCTGGCTTGCCAGGTTCAGAATCGTTACCGAGGCGATTTTCGTTTTAAAGCTGACAAGAAAGATAACCGCGCTTATGGTACCGGTTGAACGCACAAAGGTAAATACGAAGGCCGACGCGATGCCCTTGATCACCAGGGGGCAGATCACGGTAAGGAAAAGCCGGAGCCGGGAAGCCCCCAGGGCGCGGGCCCCGTCGTCAAGGGAACCGCGGATGCCCATTATCGAGGAAGCCAGGATGCGGTAGGCCGCGGGAAGATTACAGACGACTATGGCGAGAACGATGATGATCCGGGCGCCGGCAAGGCGGAAATACCGGCCGTTAAAGGCGATGACAAAGGCCAGGCCGGTAAGGGAGCCGGGAATCGCCGCGGGGATCATCACCAGGAGATCCGCCACGCGGCGGAAGGGAAGATCCGTGCGCAGTACCAGGAAGGAGATCAGGGTTCCCAGGACCACGGTGATACAGGCGGCGGAGAGGGAAAAGACCAGGGTATTAAGCAGTTCCCGCCGGTAGTCCAGCGAATCCCTCAGGTGGGCGAGGGTAAAGCCGGGGTCCACCCCCCAGATCCGGGAAAAGGCCCCGCCCGCCATGGCGAGGAACTGGGCCGCCACGATAAAGGCGATGAAGGCGCAGAAGACAAAGAGCAGTACCCGTACCGGAAAGGCCGGCAGGGGGAGGGGCATGGAGGAGGAGCGGGAACCCACCGTGGCAAAGCGGGAGCTTCTTTTGCGCAGGGCCAGCCGCTGTAACACGAAGAGGACAAAGGCCGGAATCAGGAGGATGATCCCCAGGACCGCGCTGGTACCCGGATTAGCCCAGCCGGTAAGCTGGGTGTAGAGTTCCACCGCCAGCACGTTGTAGCGACCGCCGATAAGCATGGGGTTGCCAAAGTCCCCCAGGACCGAGATGGCGATAAAGAGCAGGGCCGAAACAATCCCCGGCAGGGCAAGGGGGGCGGTAAGGGTTCCGAACACCCGGAGCCGGCCCGCTCCCATGGCCCGGGCGGCGTATTCCAGGGACGGGTTTATTCCCTCAAAAGCGTCCTTGATGATGAGGAAGGCGATGGGGAAGAAACACAGGGTCTGGGCGATGAGGAGACCGGGAAGGCCGTAAAGGGAAATGTCCAAATGGAGCAGGGTGCGGGTAAAAAAACCCTGCCGGCCGAAAAGCAGGATGAACGAAAGCCCTCCCACAAAGGGGGGCGTTACCAGGTGCAGAATCGGGATAAACGAGAAAAAGCCGGAAAAGGGGATCCCTCCCCGGATCACCGCGTAGGCGTAGATAAAACCGGTAAGTACCGAAAAGAAGGTGGAAAGGAGGACGAGAAGCAGGGTATTGGACAGGGCCGCGGTGAGGCGGGCGGAACCCAGGGCCCGCCGCCAGCTCTCAAGATCCGCGGCGGATAAAACCCGCAGCAGGGGGTAGAGGATAAAAAACAGCAGAAAGGCCAGACACAGGGCCCAGAGGAACCGTAGCGGCCCGGATTCCCTTACCCTGGGGAAGAAAAGGCTTTTCCCCAGGACAACGCCGATAGCTCCGCTTTTCAAGTCCGCCGTAGCCGTACCTCTCTATTTTACCTCTTGCCGCCACCGGGCAATCGCGGCCTCCCGCTGGGAACCCGCCAAAGCGGAATCGTAGTCAAGCAAATCGAGTTTGTCAATTGAAATCCCCTCAGGCTGCCTCGCTTCCGGATTTACCGGTATGGCCGGGGAAAAGGAGAGGAAGAGTTCCTGGGCCTCCCTGGACAGCATAAAGTCCACAAATTTCCTGGCGTTCAGGCGGTTGGGCCCTCCCCTGATTATGGATACCCCGTCGATCTCCCCCACCGTCTTGGGCGGCGCGATGATCTTGACCGGATGGCCCTGGGCCGCGTAGGTCTGCATGGCGTGTACATAGGCCACGCAGATCGAGTATTCCCCGGTTCCGATAAGCCGGGGCGGGGCGCTCCCCGAAGGGGGGAATTGTCCCGCCAGGGACGCGAGGCTTTTCAGGTAAGCCCAGCCCTGGGCTTCCCCCAGCCGCTGGAGCTGGCTCTGGAGGAAAAGGTAACCCGTGGATGAGGCGGAGGGATCGTTAAAGACCAGCTCCCCCTTGAAGGCCGGATCGTTTAGCTCGTCCCAGGTTTGGGGGTAAGCTTTGCCGGGGAATTTCTCCTGAAAGCGCCGCTCGTTTATCCCTATCCCCAGGACAAGGACGCAGAACCCCGTCCAGCTTCCGTCTTCCGCCCGGGTATAGGCGGGTATTCCCGGCGCCGCGGCGGGCAGGTAGCTGTCCAGGGCGCCCGCCCCGGCGATGGCGATATGCTGGCTTTCCGCGCCACCCAGGAACACGTCCGCCTGGGGAGCCTCCTTTTCGGCGATCACCCGGTTTACCAGTTCCCCGGTAGCCGCCCGGAAAAAATCCACCTTTACGCCCGTCTTCCGGGTAAAAAGTTCCGCCAGCGCCTGGGTGGCGTTTTCGTTGATCACCGAGTAAACCAAAAGCTCATCGGTAACCGGGTCCGCCGCCGGGACGGCCTTTACCCCGCTTGCCCAGAGAACGGGGAGGGTAAAAAAAACCAACAGGGAAAAGATCGTCTTGCCGCTGCGCCGCATACAGCCTCCTGGAAAACAAGATCCTTAGAAATTTAAATCTAAGGCGCCGTTTCCAAAACCGGGGTTTTGAAACAGCCTTAAGGGTGGTTCCTCGCGCATTGAAACTACGCGCGACCCACGGGGCTTTCCCAGAACCAACCGGGCCTTGGGAAAAACTCACACTGATATTTTTTACCCAATCCGGCAAAAGATGTCAATAATACCTAGAGGAATAATATGAATTAGCCGGTTTTCAGGAGAGTTCCCGATCCTTCTTCCCCAAGACAAAGCCGCCGTTTAGCGCGTCAAGGCAGCACTGGAAAAACAAGAGGCCGCTGGATGGACCGATTCTTTCAAAGGCGGCTATCGCCTCCTTTCCCTCTTCCGCGATCTCCGTGTAAAGCCTGACCCGGCTTCCGCTGCCGCTGAGGCCGATCCGGGTAAACCGCAGTTTCCGGCCCCCAAGGCGGCAGGCCAGATCCAGCGCCGCCAGGGCTTCGGTTTTTCCGGCCCCGGAGGCTTCCCGGGGAGATTCACCGGCGCCGTGGCTTACCAGGACGGCCCGGAAGCTGTAGGCGGCTTCTTTCCCGGGGCCGGCGGAAAGGGTCTCCTGGAAGGATTGGCAGACCAGGGGCCGGGGATAGGCCGCGGGCAAGGCCTCCAGATCGACGGCCATGCAGAGAAATTCGGTAAGCCCGGTGAGAGGGCCCGGCGCGGCCTTAACCAGCTCCAGGAGTTTCTCCCCCGTCTCCGCGTCCGGGTCGAAACCGCAGTACCGCCGGGCGAAGAGCCGCAGCCCCGCCAGGCCCGAATGACGGGAGAGGACTATCCGCTCGGGACTGAGGCCGAGGTTTTCCAGAACCGGGGAGGAATAGGTTTCCCCCTTCCGGGCAAGGCCCTGCTGGTGGATGCCCGATCCGTGGGAGCGGATATTCCAGCCGCTTACCGGCTTCATGGGGGAAAAGGACGCCCCGGAGAATTCGGAGACCAGGGCCGCGAGGTTTTTGAGTTTTTCGGGAACTATCCCCGTCTCCGCCCGGTAGAGGCCGGGGCGGGTTTCCAGGTTAAGATACACTTCCTCAAGGGCGGCGTTGCCGGCCCGCTCGCCGATGCCGGACACCGACAGTTCCACCTGGCCGCAGCCCGCCTCCACCGCGGCAAGGGTATTTGCCCCGGCCAGGCCGAAATCGTTGTGGCAATGGACGCTCAGCGCCGCGCCGTCCGGCGGCCCCGCCGGGGGTGCCGCGAAAGCGGGGACGCCGCTTTTTAGAAAACTTACCAGCCCGGCGAAGTCCCCCGGCGAGGAAAGCCCCAGGGTATCGGCTATGTTGACGATTTTCGCGCCACCCTTCACCGCGACGCCGCAGTAATCAAGAAGGAAATTCCGTTCCGCCCTGGTGGCGTCTTCCGCCCCCAGTTCTATTTCCTCCACAAGACCCCCGGCGTAGCGGACCAGATCTTCCGCCAGCCGGAGGAGTTCCCCTTCTGTCTTGCCGAGTTTGGTTTCAATGTGGAGCCTGCTTACCGGGAGGGAGATATGGAGAAGCCCCGGCCCCCCCTGGAAGACCTTCGCCGTTTCCGCGATATCCTCCCGCCTGCCCCGGCACATCACCGCGGTACGGCCGGGGAATTCCCGGGCCAGTTCCCGGCAGACCTCAAAATCCGCCGCAGAGGAGAGGGGAAAACCGGTCTCTATGGTATCGATTCCCGCTTCCGCCAGGGCCCGGGCAAGGGCGATTTTTTGCTCCACCGTGAAGGCGAAACCGGCGGCCTGATCGCCGTCCCGCAGGGTGGTATCGAGAATTCTAAGCCGCCGTAAAGCCCCCCCGGATACGGGGGGTGGTAAGATTTCAGACGCCAATTTCCCTTTCCGCGAGGAACGCGACCCGATCGATAGCGTCCACGAAGGCCGGTACGTCTTCCGGGCCGGGTTTGGTGATTTTGAAATTGTCTACCGAGCAAATCTGCTGAAGGGAATCAAAGTAACGGAGGGATTTTTCAAGATCCGGCGGAAGAGGCAGAAAAGCTTTCAGATCGTCCACCAAATCCCCCATGGTATGGTTCCGGGGCAAGGTTCCCCGGTGGATAAAGATCGACATAAAATACTTCTCGATCCCCATGGCGGCGATGTTCTGGACAATCTCGGGGGTAAAAACCTGGGGCCGCTTAAGGCCGCCCCTAACGGTTTTGTGGTACCCCTTTCCCTCGTTATAAAATTTTTCCCATTCAGGAAGATCCCGGCGTTCCATCGGCAATTAGTTGCTAAAAGACATCCTTATGCCGTTGGTCCTCAGGGCGACCCACTGGCCCTGGAGGGGAACATCTTTCCTGTCCAGGTAGAAGACATAGTAGGTATCCGGCTCGACGGGATCGTAAACCCGGACTTCCCCCGTATTGCCGTCGGCGATGATCCTAAAATGCACCGGATAGGCAAGATCTTCCGCGGTTAGGTACTGGGTATAACTATTCAGATCGAAGCTCTCTACCAGGTCCATCCAGCTATTGGTGTGGCTCCGGTAAATCTGGGCGCTCAGACCCCTGGGGATCTTGCTGTTGCCTGGATTTTCGTCATAGTTGAGCCAGAGGAGATAGGATTTCCCGGCTCCCCATGAAGGGGCGTTCAACGCGGAATCCCCGAAAATGTGCAACCCGAAACCCCCGTGACCATCCTCCGCCCCGGACTCATACCGGGCGTCGAATTCGTAAAGCATGGGACCCTGCTGGGGAACCTGGATATTTACCTTGGCAAGTCCGGCTTTTTCATTGTTCTGATAGAGCCTTTCCCCCGAAATAAGCCAGTTTCCTGCGGCAAAACGATATTCCGGCAGTTGCACTTGGGCGAATAGGGACACCGCGATGCCCCACAACGACAGGACCATTACTATCCGTTTCATAAAAACCCCCTTGGATAGGTGATATGGAAAATCTTGCCTCTAGTTTATCATAGGTTTGTTTATTTGTGGAATATATAAAAATCATTTTCTTTAAAAACTAATTTTCCGAAGGGGGGCTGAAAAAAGGCGTAAAAACGAGGCCGTGTCAAACCCGGCGGGGTTTTGAAACCGGCCTAACGGTCAGCCTTTACAAAAAGGGAGATAAAGAGGACACTCGAAAGAATGTCTGAATCAGCGAAAAAGGGCGACGCGGCGGATCGTTTGGGTTCCGAGCCGGTGGGCAGGCTGCTCGTCCGGTTTTCCATCCCGGCGATTACCGGGATGATGGTAAACGCCCTTTACAACGTGGTTGACCGGGTCTTTGTGGGCCGGGGGGTGAACGAGATCGCCCTGGGGGGCCTTTCCCTGGCCATGCCCCTTATGACCGTCAGCATGGCCTTCGCCATGCTTTTCGGCATCGGCTCGGCGAACATGATCTCCATGCGCCTGGGCCAGGGCCGGCGGGAAGACGCGGAAAACGCCCTGAGCCACTGTTTCTTCCTCCTTGTCCTTATCAGCCTGGTCTTTATCACCCTGGGCTTGGTCTTTATGGATCCCCTCCTTTCCGTGCTGGGGGCCCAGGAGGGAAGCGAGTCCCTGGAATACGCGGAAAAGTACCTGCGGATCATTCTTTTCGGCTCCCTGTTCGGCATGGTAGGCTTTGGATTTTCCCACTGCACCCGGGCCCAGGGTTTTCCCACCATCACCATGATCGGTATGCTCCTGGGGGCGGGGATGAACATGCTGCTGGATCCCCTGTTTATCTTTGTCTTCGGGTGGGGTGTAGAGGGGGCGGCCTGGGCGACTATCATTTCCCAACTGTTCAGCGCCCTGTGGGTGCTTTCCTTTAATTTGGGGAAAAAGGCGGTGATCCGGCTCAGGCTCAGGACATTCCGGCCTTCCCTGAGGATCATCCGGCAGATCATGGCTTTCGGATCCGCCCAGTTCCTGCTCCAGATTATGATGTCCGGGGTACAGCTCCTCTACAATACCAGCGCCGGCTGGTACGGGGCGGCCAGCCTGGGGGTGGAAAACGGCGGGGATATCGCCCTTTCGGGGATGAACATCGTGGGTTCCGTGGCCATGATGATCCTGATGCCCGTTTTCGGGATAAACCAGGGGGCCCAGCCGATCCTGGGCTACAATTACGGGGCGAAAAAATTCCGCCGGGTACTCCGGGCTTACCTGGGCGCCATCGGCGCGGCCACGGGGATATGCGTTTTGGGCTTTGCCCTGGGGGAGCTCTTTCCCCGCTTCCTGGTCGCCCTCTTTGCCCCCCAGGGCAGCGAGGCCCTTTTAGCCTTTGCCCCCTGGGCCATGCGGGTTCAGTTGCTGCTCCTCCCCCTCAACGGCTTCCAGATCGTGTCCACCAACTTTTTTGTGGTTACCGGCCGTCCCAAAATTTCCATTTTTCTCTCCATGCTGCGGCAGTTCATCGTGCTGCTGCCCTGTATGCTGATCTTCGGAAAAATATGGGGGCTTTGGGGGCTGGTGGCCGCGGCTCCGGTGGCGGACGGCTTCTCCTTCCTCCTTACGGGAAGCATGATCTTTTTTGAACTGCGGAAACTGCGGAGCGCCAGGGCCTAACAGCCTGATTAGGCTAAAAGCATAGCCGGCAAAAGGAGGGTTAAGCCATTAG
>JAITQR010000151.1 GCA_031288815.1 Treponema sp. | reverse complement strand
CCGCCTATTACTACCGCCGCGATTGCCTCAAGCTCATACCCCGTGCCGTCCCCGGAAGACTGTATGCAGTTGATCCGGGAAGACCAGAGCAGGGCCGAAACAGCCGCCATGACCCCGGTTATCATATAGGGAACCAGTTTAACCAGCGAAATATTGATAGCCGAATAACGGGCGACCTGTTCGTTGGCCCCTACCGCACAGACATACCGGCCAAACCGGGTGTTGTTGAGCAGGAGATGCAGGATTACCGCCAGGATGATGAACGTCCAGGCGGGAACAGGTATTCCCAAAAAAATATAGGGTCCGAATTTCGGATAAAATTTATTGATAGAAACGATGTTCGCCGCCCCGGAAAAATACTGGATCAGGGAACGGAATATGGCCATGGTTCCCAAGGTAGCGATAAAGGGGGCTATCCGGCCCTTGGTAACCAGAAAGCCGTTGGCAAGACCGCAGAAGGCGCCAAAGGCCAAGGCAAAGAGGATCGCTATTGCCACTGCGGATACCGAATCGACCGGGAAACGGTTGATAAGAAAGATGGTGATCCCCCCTACAAAGGCCATCATGGAGCCTACCGAAAGGTCTATGCCCCCGGAAATGATGATCAGGGTCATCCCCAGGGCAATGATGCCGGTGTAGGAAGACTGCCTGAGGATGTTTGTCAGATTTCCGATGGTAAGAAAATGAGGCCACCCCACAATGGAAGCGACGATGAAAAGCAGAATGAACGCGATGCCCGTAGGATGATCGTTCCACCTGATCTGTTTGAGGCGTCCCGCCAAACCGGCGGCCGTGCCATTGGCAGGGCCGGGGAAGCCGCCTTTGTCCGCAGCCCCCGTTTTTGCCCGTATGTCGCTCATCAGTTATTCCCCCTAATACCGGTGGCATGAAACATGATTTCTTCCTCGTTGATATGCTCCCCCTCAAGGCAGCCGGCTATCATCCCTTCGCGCATCACATAAACCCTGCCGCACAGACCGATAACCTCTTCCAGTTCGGAAGATATAACTATGCAGGAGATACCCCGTTCCGCCAACTGGTGAATAAATTCGTAGATTTCCTGTTTTGCGTTGACATCTATCCCCCGGGTCGGTTCGTCCAGAATCAGAATCGAAGGATTCGTATCCATCCAGCGAGACAGGTATACTTTCTGTTGGTTGCCGCCGCTTAAAAAGCGCAGGGCCATTTTCTGCGAAGCCGCCGCAATCCTAAAGGTCTTTACGTATTCGGCGGTCCTGGCCGTTTCCGCCTGTTTATCGATAAAAGGCCCGTATCGGTAGTTTTTAAGCGAAATCAGGGTGATGTTTTGCGGCAGGTTGAAACCCTGCACAATGCCTTTCCCCTGCCTGTCCTCGCTGAGATACCCAAGGCTCTGCCTTACCGCTTCGGCGGGAGAACGGATAGAGACGGGACGCCCCCCGTTTACAGAGACGGTTCCGGCTTCGGCAGCCCTAAGCCCCATGACCGCTTCCGCCAATTCGGTGCGTCCCGAACCCACAAGGCCCGCAAACCCCAAAATCTCCCCTTTCCTGAGGGTAAAAGAAACATCTTTTAAAAGCCCCTTGATACGGAAATTTTTCACCTCCAGCGCGGCGTCCGCCCCGGGCCGGTTCATTTTAGGCGGGAAGATCTGCCGGAAATCCTTGCGCCCTATCATCTTCCGGGCTATGTCCTCTTCGCTTACCCCGGCTATATCGTCCACGCTGATGAGCTTCCCGTCCCGCAGTACCGTTACTCGGTCACAGATGGTCTTAATCTCGTGCAGCTTGTGGGATACGAAAAGAATGGTAACCCCCTGGGCCTTTAGGTCCCGCATCAGGGAAAAGAGGGTCTCCACCTCGTGCCCCGTCAGGGTGGTAGTAGGCTCGTCCATGATGAGGAACCGGGCGTGAAGCATCAGGGCTTTGGAAATCTCCACCATCTGCTTTTCCGCCACGCTCAGATCCCTGACAAGATGATATACCCCTACCGGCATTTTTAACTGTTCCAACTACCTGGAAGACAGTTCCCGCATTTTGGGCTTGTCCAGAAGCCCGGACTTCTTTCGGATTTCATTCCCCAGGAAGATGTTCTCGTATACCGTAAGGGTATTGATAAGGTTGAATTCCTGAGGAACGATGGCTATACCCAAACCTTTGGCGGTAATGTAGTCGGGAACCGTCACCTCCCGTCCGTCAAGCCGCAGTGTTCCTGAGCTTGGCTGGTAAATGCCGCTGATGATCTTGATCAGTGTTGACTTTCCGGCCCCGTTCTCCCCGATAAGACCCATGATCTCCCCCCGGCGTATGCCGAAAGAGACCGAATCAAGGACTTTTACCCCGTCGAACAGCTTGGTGATACCCTCAATCGTCAGAATATCCCCGGTTTGAGAGTATGGCGCGCCGGTTTGGGTTGCCTCCATATCTTCCTTTATGATGACTTCAAGGCATCGTCAAAAGCCACATTCGAGGGAGAGAAATCAACTTTCCGCACGAACTCGCAGGCTTCTTTGGCGCCATATTCCCGCTCCATGCCCGAATCTTCCCATTCCACCGAAAGGGGACCCTGGTAATTCGCCGCGTTGAGTTCCCGGATGATGTTCTCAAAGTCCACATCCCCGTGCCCCAGGGACCGGAAGTTCCAGCCCCGCCGGGTGTCCCCAAAGGCGATATGGGAACCCAGAATCCCCGCCTTGCCGTCCAGGGTAACCGCCGCATCCTTCATGTGCACGTGGTAGACGTATTTGGCGAAGTCCCGCAGGAACACATGGGGGGTCACTCCCTGCCAAATCAGGTGGGAGGGATCGAAGTTGAAGCCCAGGGTGGGGCGGTAATCAAACTCTTGCAAGAGCCGTTCCGCAGTGTAGTAATCGTAGGCGATTTCCGTGGGATGGACTTCCAGGGCAAACTTGATGCCGTACTTGTCGAATTCATCGAAGATGGGGGTCCACAGTTTTACGATTTCCTTAAAGGCGTCGTCGATCATCTGTTCGCTGGTCTGGGGGAAAGAATACCAGTACTTCCACACCGGGGAACCCATAAAGCCGGTTACCACCGTAACGCCCATATTTTTGGCCGCCCGGGCCGCATACTTCATGTATTCGATAGCCCATTCCCGGATCTTTTCGCTCTGGCCCGCCAGGGCGGCAGGCGCAAAGCCGTCAAGCCGGAGGTCCCACAGATCCCCTACGCACTGGCCCACCAGGTGGGTCCCTATGGCCCAGGTCTTAAGCCCGTGTTTGTCGAGGATAGCCTTGCGGTCTTCCACATAAGCGGGCTCCTCAGCCGCCTTCTTCAGGTCCAGATGATCCCCCCAACAGGCAATCTCCACGCCATCGTACCCAAAGGACTTCACCTTCCCACACAGCACGTCAAAGGTCAAATCGGCCCATTGACCGGTAAAAATAGTAACAGGTCGCGCCATAACTTTCTCCTCTATGTAAAAATATTAATCGGGGGGGAAGTCTCCCCCTGGTTCCGGCCCTACGGGCCTCCACCACCCCCTCAATGCTAAACTTAACCCGCAACTTCATGAAAAACACTGATTGTGAGTTCGACGACTATTCAGGAGGGGGGAAGTCTCCCCCCTGCCTACATCCCTACGGGCTTCCGGCACCCCTCTCAACGGGGGCGCTGCCCCCGTAACGCCCCCGCCGGGGGGCTAAGGGACCGAAGGTCCCAGGCCCCCCGGACCCCCCGATGCAACCTAAAAATCCACCCACACAGCTCCTTTTTCAGAGCTTTCTACACATTTGCCGATAAATTTTACCCCTTCCAGACCGTTTTCCGCGTTGGGGAAGTCAA
>JAITQR010000050.1 GCA_031288815.1 Treponema sp. | reverse complement strand
TGTATCAGCCGATCCGTCTCTTGTAAGCGGCGATCCGTCTCCTGGAACTTGCGGTCTGTCTCCTGGAACTTACGATCCGTCTCCTTCATCTGTAAGGCGTTTTCCTGTATCAGCCGATCCGTCTCTTGTAAGCGGCGATCCGTCTCCTGGAACTTGCGGTCTGTCTCCTGGAACTTGCGATCCGTCTCCTTCATCTGTAAGGCGTTTTCCTGTATCAGCCGATCCGTATCCTGTAAGCGGCGATCCGTCTCCTGGAACATGGCCCAGACTTTCTCAAATGTTAAGCCCATCTCCGGTTCGCGTAAAATCTCGTTGGTCATAACTATAAAGTACTATATCGGTATATAGCGGTCAAGCGGCGGGACGAGTCAAGACCGCTGGCGCAGGACGGTGGCGATGTTGTAACAGTAATCCCCCACCTTTTCGATGCGGCGTACCAGGTCGATAAAAAGGAGTTCCCTTTTAACATCCTTCCCGGCCTCGATCCGCTTACGCCCCATCTTCCGCAGCTTGTTCCGGGATTTGTTAATGGCGTTCTCCAACTTTTCGGCGCGGGAAGCCTGTTCCTCGGTAATAGTGCGGCCCAGGTGTTCCCGCACGAAGGAGAGAAATTCCTCAACCTGGCGCACATAGGGGGACAGGGCTTCCATTTCCTTGTGTTTGAAAAGCAGATCCTTTTTTACGCTCCGCTCAAGGAGCAGGCCGATGCCGTAGCAGTTATCGGTCATATCCTCAAGATCGGAGATTATCCGCAGCAACTGGTAGATCTTCTTTTCAGACCGGTAGTTTAACTGCGGACGGGTACATTCGATAAGAAAGCCGGTAAGCTCCACCCGCATCTGGTCGGCGTAGTCTTCCCTTGCCCCCATCTCCTTTAGCAGGGCCTCCGCCGCGGCTTCCCGGTTCTCCGCCAGGGGCAGGCTTACGAAAGCGGAACTTACGGCGGAAAACATCCGGGAGGCAAGGCCGGCCATATCGCGAATCTCCTTTTCCGCCCGGATGATGTTGAGTTCCGGGGTGTTCTGAATCGTCCCGGCGTGTTCCAGCCGGTAGACCCTGGGCTCCTCCGGCGGTTCCTCCCTGTCCCTGATGATAAACGTAACCAGACGGGCGAACTGTTTTACAAAGGGCAGAAAGATAAGGGTTCCCAGGAAGTTAAAGATCGTGTGAAACATGGCGAGGTGGGCGGCGATCCCCGATCCTCCGGGGGAACCGGGGGTAAGCAGATCCACCAGGAGTATCAGGGGCCTAAAGAACAGCAGGGCGATGAAGCTTCCCACCACGTTGAACAGCACGTGTACCAGGGCGGTCTGCTTCGCCGCCGCTTTGGAACCGATGGCGGCCATGATCGCGTCAATGGTGGTGCCGATATTGGCCCCCAGGATCATGGCGGCGGCGAACTCGAAGCCAATCGCCCCGCCCATTGCCAGGGTGATGGTGAGGGTAATGGAGGCGGAGGAGGAATGCATCAGCAGGGTAATGCCCAGGCCGATACCAAAGCCCGCGAGGATGGAAGCATAACCCCGGCTGGAAAGATCGCGGATAAATTCCAGGTGGGAGGGATCCAGCCTGGGGAGCGAATCGGTAAGGAAGCGGAGGCCCAGAAAGAGGAAACCGAAGCCCATGAAAACTTCCCCCAGATCCCGGTGTTTCCATTTGACCGCCTGCATGATGAAGCCAATCCCCACCGCCGGCAGGGCAAGGGCGGAAATATCGAATTCGAAGCCGATAAGGGACACGATCCAGGCGGTGGTAGTGGTGCCGATATTGGCCCCCATGATCACCCCGATGGCCTGGGTCAGGCTGAGGAGCCCGGCGTTGACAAAGGAGACCAGCATCACCGATACCGCCGACGAGGACTGGACAACGGCGGTAACCGCGAAGCCGGTGAGAACCCCGACAAAGCGGTTTTTAGTCATAAAATTCAGGGCCCGGCGCATCCGGTTTCCGGCGGCCTGCTGTATACCGTCGCTCATCACCTTCATCCCGTAGAGAAAAAGGCAGAGCCCCCCGGCGATGCGCAAAAAAATACCGATTATTGCCATTCCCTTCCCCTTTGCCGAACTTTTTACATGAAAAAGCCCGTTTCACCGGGAATCACCCGGCCCCGCGCGGAGCGGGGGCGTTAAACCCGCCTGCGGATACGGTTTCCCCGGTACCGCGATTTCACGGCCCTAAGGCGATAAATTGCAAGACTTGCAAGCCAAGCGCCGGTTGGCAGGCAACCAACCGGCTTGTCGAACAAGTCTATTTTATTACAAAGGGGGAGGAAAATGGTAGAGATAGGCTTGAAACTGAATTGCCCCGGATCCTTCCGGACCCGGGGTGTTTTTTTAACGGGCTTTGATTAGTGGGTCTTGATTTCGATAACCCGCTTCTGGGCTTCGGACCGTTTTTTGATCTCCAGGGAAAGGATGCCGTTCTTGAAGGAAGCGGTTACCGCGTTGGGATCCGCGTTTTCAGGCAGCCTGAAGGAGCGGGTGAAGGAGTTGCAGCGGCGTTCCCGGATCAGGAAGGTCCCCTCCTTGGCGTCCTTGTTCTTCCGCTCTTTTTCCTCTTCCTGCCTGGACGCGATGGTCAGGTTGCCGCCGTCCACATGGACATGGATGTTCTTCTCGTCGTAGCCGGGAAGCTCCGCTTCCAAGAGATAGGTGTCCTCTTTCTCCCGCACATCCACCGCCGGCAGGCGGTTGAAGATCCGGTCGGAGGGGGCCAGCATGGAATCCCCAAAGAAGGACTCCAGGTAGCGGTCGAAATCGCTCAGGGCGTTCTCCAGGGTAAAAGGCCGGTACATGGTTAAAGCTTTCATGGTTTTCTCCTGTTCGATGGGCTTTTTTCCCCCGGACCCGGCCCAACGGGCCTCGATGGCGGCCGGGGAGGCTTTTCGCCATTGGTTTCCCATCAACACCTATATATAAGCATGATCCGTGCCAAGTTTACCGAAATCGGTAAAATTTTTAAAAAGGATATCCGTTTTCGGAAAAAACAGCTCCCCGGCGCTTTGTCGCGCCCCGCCCGTAAAACGGCGCAAATATTCAAAAAATGAATATTTATACCGGTAAAGCCGCGTAAAAGGCCCAATAAGCGAAATTTTTTGCATATTTATGTAAAAAATCCACAGGCGCGAGAGGCTGCGAGAATTTGTCGCGTTTCGCGTATCAACAACCTCGCCCTAAAGCTCCCCCGCGCAAGCGGGCTCTTGAGTATTAAACCCTTCGCTACGAATAAAACCCAAAAAATCGCCTTTTAGGCGATTTTTACCTCGCAAACTCCGAAAGCAGCCCGTAAATCGTGGTTTTACGGCATAAAATGGCGCAAAAACCTACAAGTACGAGAGGCTGATAGGTCAACAGGGTACATTGGTGTCATTATAGCCCTTTCGATTGTATCATAATGCCACACTTTGATTTTTCCCCCATGAAATCCCGGTCATTTGGTCTTTACGAGGCCCCGGAAGTCCGCGGCTCTTCCCCTTTTAGCGGCGGATAAAGGCTTCGGCCGGGCCGGTTACCGCGACTTCCCGGAACTCCGGATCCTTTACATTGAGGAGGCGGAAACTCTTTTCCGTAACCGGGGGGATACCCAGAAACATGTCCGATTTATCGGGGCTTACGGGGCTTCCCTCGTCGGTAGAGAAGACGCTGCGGTAAATCCGGAGATTTTCCACCGGCGCTTCCGGAAGCCCCGCGATAAATCCGGCGGAGGCCCGGCAGCCGGAAGCCCGGATGTCCGATATGAAAATATTTTTTACCCGGGGGGTAGCGGGGCTTAGCGGCAGGGGATTCAGACTGAAAACGCCGTCCGGCTTCCCCTCCTCCCCCTCGGCCCCGCAGCGGTAATACATATTGATGGCCAGGGGACAGAGATTGTCTTCCATGGTCAGGTTCCGGAACTCCAGATCCCGAATCTGCCCGCCCCGGCCCCGGCGGCTTTTTATACGGATTCCCCGGTCGGTCTCCCTGAAAAGGCAGTGTTCCGCCAGCACTTCGCTAATATCCCCGGCGGTTTCGCTTCCGATAACGATGCCGCCATGGGCGTTCTCCACGGTACAATTCCGAACCGTAACCTTGCCGGTGGATTTCCGCGGCCTTGTTTTTTCGGATCCCGCTTTAAGGGCTATCCCGTCATCCCCCACCGATATGCGGCAATTCTCAATCGCCACCCCGGTTGAGGAATCAATATCTATACCGTCGGTGTTCGGCGCGTCCCGGGGGTTTTCGATGGTAATACCGCTAATCTTTATGTCCCTGCAGAAAACCGGATGGAGAGTCCAGAAGGGGGAATTTTTCAGGCTGATACCTTCAAGAACCACCCCGGTACAATCGAAAAACTGCACCAGGGGAGGACGGAGAAACTGTGTCCCCCTTCCCCCGCCGCCTCCGGGCTTGTTTTTATATCCGCTGTTCAGCCGGGCCAGTTCCAGCTCCTGGGGAGACTCGGGCTCCCGCTGATTCCGGCGGTGTTTTTCCCGAAGCAAATTCCACCAAACCAGCCCATTCCCGTCCAGGCAGCCTTTCCCGGTAATGGCGACGTGTTCAGCCCCGGAGGCGAAAACCAAAGGATGCATGGCGTAGCACTCCACCCCTTCCCAGCGGGTCAGTACCGGGGTATACCTTTCAAGTTCGGGGATAAAAGAAATTACCGCCCCCTCTTCCAGATGAAGGGTGGTATTTGAAAACAGCGTAACGGGGCCGGTACGCCATACCCCCTTCCCCACCCGCAGCTTTCCCCCGCCGGCTTCTTTTATGGCTTCCATGGCCGCGGCGAAGGCGCGGGAATTATCGGCAGCGCCGTCTCCCGTAGCGCCGAAAGAAACAATATCCCTGTCCATCATAAGGATCCTCCAGAATTTCACCAGGGCTCAGCCGGGGTCTATCCGCCGCTATTATCGGCTTTATTACAGGGAAAAATTCCGTTGTCCTTTTGCACATTTCCGATATGTGCGGCCTGTGGCAAGTAGGTTTTGCGTCATTTTATGCCGCAAAACCACGATTTACGGGCCGCCAACCTGTGGCGCTACTTTGCCAGCAGTCCCGCCAGGGAGGGGATGGCGATAAAGTTTCCGACGGCTCCTCCCAGGCTGGAGAGGAAGAACACCAGGAGGGCGCGGCTTATCCGGTTCCGGTAGATGCCTTTAAGGCTGCCCACGTCTTCGGCGATACTCTGGGCGTCCGAGACTCTGGGCTTGCGCAGGGTGGCCTCCACGACTCCGGAGAAAAGTCCCACGCCGATAAAGGGGTTTATGGTGGCCACGGGAGCGCCCACAAAAGACACCAGTACCGAAAGAGGGTGAGCCAGGGCCACCACGGCGCCCAGGGCCGCCAGGGATCCGTTGAGGAGCACCCAGCGGAGCAGCATCATCCGGCTGATATCCGTGCCTGCCCGGAAAAATCCGACCCCGATAAGGAGGACGATGATCAGGGGAAAGAGCCAGCCCGCGGCGCGGGAAAGAAAACTCCGGGGGGGAATGGCGTTCAGATCCTCCACGTCCGCGTCTTCCTCTTGCCGGGAGAGTTTTTCCAGATGGGATCTTAAGCCCTGGACATGCCCGGCGCCCACCACGGCGGCAATCCGTTGGGCGGAGGCGCTGCTCTGCCAGATCTTCGCCGCCAGGTAGCGATCCCTTTCATCTATCAGGGTGGTCTTAACCGGGGGAAGGTAGCCGGAAAGCTCCGCCATCATGCCGTCCAGTTCGCTGGCCTTCTTGAGATTTTCCACTTCCTCGCCGCTCAGTTTTTCGGTGGTAAAGGCCCCGGACAGAAGGGAAGCCAGAAGCTTGCACTTGTTCCAGAGACCGCAGCGGGCCCAGGCCCGGCGCAGGGTGATCTGAACATCCCTGTCGCAGAAATCGAAGGGAATACCCAGCTCCTCGGCGGTTTCCACGGCGGTTTTCATTTCCTCCCCGGGCTTTACCCCCAGTTCATTCCCCAGCCGCCGCTGAAAGCCGGAAAGCACCAGATTCGCGATGAGGAGGAAGCCCTTCCCTTCCTTCAGGATCTTGATCACGTTGAGTTTTTCCCAGTCTTCCTTCTGGCTTATGGAACCGTAACGGCCCTGATCCAGTTCCACGCAGACCCGGCCGGGTCTTTCTTCCCGGATGACCCGGCGGACTTCCTCAATGCTCTCTCGGGATACATGGGCGGTGCCTACCAGGGTTATTTCCCGGCCCGCCAGGTTAAGGCGTATACAATTGTCGTTCATGGATAGGGGATGATACAACGTTTCGCGGTTCCTGGGATACCCTGCCCGGCCGGGGGCTTGTCCAAACCGGCCAATAAAGGGAAAAATCATAAACCGGGTTTTGAACCGGACCGGAGAGCAAAAATGGCAAAGAAAAAGAGCTTTGTGGATACCATAACATTCAACGCCTTGTGCCTGCGCGACACCTTGTTTTACGTGGCGGTCTCGGTCTTTCCCATAACATTGATTATCTTCAAGGAACGGTACATCACCTGGTATGTAATCTCAGGATATTTATACGGACTTGTGGTATCAAGCATTGTGGGTTTGATCAAAAATTCGCGCAGGGAAAGCTTTATCGGCGTGTCGATCAAAATGGTAAAAATTATATTGGTGCTCGCATCGTTTGTGATGATCTTGCTGAACAAAAGCACCTATAGGGTCAAGCTTGATCTTATAAGCGTAAGTTTCTTCGCGCTGCTGTTTGTCTGTGTTTACTACGAGGTGTATCAGGACAACAAAAGGAAACCGCGTCCGTAACTGAAACGGCCGGGGCGGGTCGCCGGACGGGATAAAACAGGCTATTTTTTAACCAGCCTGCGGATTTCATCAGTAAACTTCATGGTGGGAATACAGTCCTCAATGGTGCAGCTTCATAATGGGTGTCAATATTTGTTACACAGATCACCGCCTCGGGCTTTTCAACGCGGATCATCTCTTTATAATCGGTATAGACTTTTCCCGCTTGGTAAAAAGCGGAAAACCGTTCGGCCGCCTTGGGGTCAATATCGCAGATCCCCGTTAATTTTACCGGCTGATTCCGCAGCATGGGGTACAGGGTGTTATAAGGAAACGATCCGCATCCCACTAAGGCAAGTTTTAACATATTTTCCTCCTAAGGATACATAGAGCTGTTCGGAAACCTCAAGTTTCCGAACAAGACACTAAATAACAATAAGGTTATCGTGTCCCGGTACCACCAGATCAAAGCTCCGGGCAATATTTTCGATAGTCGCGGCGGCTATGGGCAACATTGATGTATCCGGTTGAAATTCCGTTACGCGGTCTTTAAAATGATTTTTTGTCATCACCGAATCAGCGGCCACAAGTACCCGTTTTCCTTCGGATATAAAAGCGACACCGTGCAAATTTTTGGTATGCCCCGGCAGGGGTAAGGCGTAAACCCCCGGAAAAAATTCGCCGGAGACTTCCTGTATCCGTTCCGCGGGAATACCCGCGGGAAGACCATCTCCCGGTTCTCTCTCACCCGCCTGTTTAACCGCTTCGGCAATCAAAACAGCGTTACCTGTTCCGGTAAGCCACCGGGCATTGGGAAAATAGGCAAGCCCGTGCCAATGATCAAAATGGTGATGGGTACAGAAACAATGGGTAACAGCCTCAGGCCCCAGACCGGTACGGCGGTTCAAATCAAAATAATACTCCTCCGCGCTATGCCTTGTAGTAGGATCAACAATAAGACAATACTCCTTCCCATCAGACTGCCTGCCCCGGACAAGCACAGAACTACAGGTAGAAGGCGCCCCCCGGGGCGGGTTGTCCCCGGTCTCCCCGAAGTACCTGTTCCAAAACAGATGCCCAAAAACCAACACATCCCAGAGAACATCCCTTGTTTCCATTCGAGGAAAAATATTCATCTTTATCCCTTTACCGCGGAAGCCACAAGACCGTTAATGATCCGCTCCTGCAAAAGCAAATATACGATCAGAATAGGTAGCATAAAGACCAAACCCAACAAGCAGTACCATACCGCAAGCCAATAGGAGCTTTTTCATCGCTACCTCCAAAAAATGGTTTAAATCTCAATACTTTACAGTATTATGAGCCATAAGAGAAATCAGATTGGACAGCCTCCAAAGCTATTCATTAACATACCGTCCATGTACCTCGTCAAGGTTAACCCGGCCGGCGGTATTATTGACGATTTCAACATTTTGCCGGACCCGCGCGGCGCTACGCATTCCGGCGAGAACCACATCGACCAGGGGATTGGAAAGCACAAACTGAACCAGGGCCGGGCCGTAGTCGAAATCATCATCCGGTCGTATCATCTTCATCCAGCGCTGAAAAGTGCCGGAAGTCGGGGCCCGCATGGTAACAATACCAAGCTGGTTTTTTTCCGCCACAAGGAGGCTGCCGAAGGGACGGCTCGGTTCGTAGCCGTGTTGAAATAAGAAGTTATAGCACATCTGGACTTCGTCAAAACGGCCGGAATTCATCAGATCAAAGAGACCCCGGTTATTATCCTCCGTGGTAAAGCCAATAAACTTGACAACTCCATCTTTCTTGAGCTTTTCCATAGCCTCAACCGCGCCATGAGGCCCCAGCAGCTTCGCGGTATCTTCCTCGGAATAACTGTTCCCATGGAGTTGAATAAGATCGACGTAATCGCGGCGAAGACGCTTCAGGCTTGCCTCCAGGGACTGGAAAATCGCGTCGTAATCGCCGTCACGAGGAACCTTGGTAGCAAGAAATATTTTTTTGGGATCTACCTTGCCCAGCACTTCCCCAAACATGGATTCCGACCTGCCGGCCCCATATCCGGGCGCCGTATCAAAATAGGTAATTCCCAATTCCAAGGCGGTTTCCAACGCTTTATAAACCGACTTTTTTGACTCCTCGGCATCAGGGTCGTAAGAATAAAGATAATTCTTTAACCCCGCAACCGCGCCACCGAAGCCCAGGCGGCTGACGGTCACCCCCGTTTCCCCAAATTGCGTATATTCCATCTATAGCCCCCTTAAAAAGGTTAACCTGATAATCCCCCACATAACCGGAAATTCCGCCTTCCCGTTACAGCCTCAGTTCCACGCTGGCAAACTCGTGAAGGGCCTCCACGGAAATCAACACGTTATCGTCTTTCCGGGTTATGTCTATCCTGTCCCCCCAGAGCGTTCTGGAGGATTTGATCGTCCGGCCCCGCAGGGGAAACTGAACCGCCGCGTTTACCGGCACTATTTCTTTCAAGGGCCGCAGAGAAGTCCCGGTGGTATTTACCAATGCAACAACGAGATGGTTGGCATCGTTTTGATCTTCTATTACGTTGACGTGGACGCTCCGGGGGGTTTCCGCCCTGAGAAGATAGTCCCCGCCCGAAGCGTAGTCAACGGCGTTCCGGTAAATTTCAGTATAATCATCATGTCCATTGGTAAATGCCAGGGATTCAATAGCATTGGCAAAGTAAACCACCCTGCCTTTGCCATAATTTCCGGAAATAATAGTGGGATATTCGGTTTTCATATCCGGAATCCACGCGTATTCCGGTGGCTGGTTGGGGATGACGGGAATATAAGTTGCCGCGATATTGCGGCTTTTATCAGCCGCCTTGATCAGGACGGTGGAACCGCCGTTGATGATCATGTCGGTATCGCCTATATCCTTCAGGATGGGACTATTCTTGTCCCTGACCAACTGATAGGTATCATCGGCAGTATCAATAATCAAACCCGTATATTGTACCCCCAGTATATCCGCCAACCCAAAGTCCCGGCGGGGAGAACCTTTTTCGTCAAAGAGGGAGGTTTTTCGGGACGCCACAAGGCCGCCGCCGTTTTTAACATAATCCCGGATTATCTCTATATCCCTGTCCGAAATATAGGCGGTATTGGGGAGGAGCAGGGCCTTTATCCCCTTGAGCCTTTCCGGGGAAAATTCGGAATCCGGCGTGAATTGGTATTGGATGTGATTTTCCAGAAGCACCCGTTCAATGCCTCTGATATATGTTCCGTAATCATCATACCGTTCATCATACTTGCAAAGCCTGGCCCTGGTCGCGTTGGAATAATACACCGCGACATCCGCCGCCGGCGTCGTATCGGAAAGCAAAGCTGAATTATCCGCGAGATAGGTGTAAACATCCTTCTCGGAATACGCGGCCCGCCGGTCATGGGTACGGCCAGGATGCCGGCCATTGAAATAACAGTTCCAGATACCCCCTCCCACGCTGGCAATCTGCCACATCCAGAGCCGGTGATCGACTACGGGGTCCATAACATAGCGCCAACGGGTCCCGTTGCCTCCGGTTACAATAACCGGCTGTTTTTTCGGGTCCAGCGCCCGGGAAAAGCGGATGGTGGTCGCGGAATTATTGATGATATCCCAAACCCGGGGAGGATTTGCGGATCCGTTCCGATTAAGAAACACACAACTTATGATAAAGTCAAAGCTTTTTTTCGCGTTCTCGTGGGTAATGCAGGTGTTGCGGGAAAAGGTGTCCTGATAAAGGTCAAAAATCTCCGCGCAAAACGCCTTGTCTTCCCCGTATTTTTTTACCGCGCTCCGTATCTTTTCTATGTGGAAATCAGCGCGCCTCGCTTTCCAGGCCTGATATTCCGCAAAGGCCGGCGTATCCAGAGCGCTTAGATCCTTTCCATCTCCCGGAAGCCGGGGAATTTCCTTGCCTGTCTCATCGTAATAAAGATCCCGGCAGCGTTTACAATAACAGGGGGCGCTGTCAAAACCCAGCGCGTTTTCCCAGATCCCGTCAATCTCGTAATGGCTCATAAGGAAATTGATAAAGGATTCGGCGTGTTCGTTGGTATAGGGGGAATTATAGCAGGGCCGGTAAATCTTCGCCCCCTGATAGCTTCCGATTCTGGGGCTGCCGTCCTGGTCCAGGGAAAACCAGTCGGGATGGAGATTGTAGCGCCTCGGCTCCGGCCCCCGGAAATCAACACGGACGATTACCCGCATCCCCGCCTTGTGTATTTCCCGGCAGATATCCGGAAGAATTTCGTTCTTCATAAAGCGGTTGGGATTCGCCATATCCAGATCATGCTTGAAAAAATCAATGACCCCGCCGGCATTTACTACCAGCACATTGGCTTTTACCTTTGCCATATAGCTGACCACGTCCGCCGCGTCGTAATCTATGATGTCTATTTCCCGCAAAACGGTTTGCAAAAACCGCAGATTTTCCTGATACCAGCGCTTTGTCATGAATATCCTCCCGGAAAACAACTGAATTGACCGTTGGGCCGATTCAAAACCGCGGTTTTGAATCTGACTCTATTTCCACGGTATAACCCGGCTTATTATGTAACCATAAGATCATATATCCTATATGTTAAATTTTAAAACAAAATTTTATAAATTATATTGCGATTTTTGAGCTGTTGTCAAGGTCGAGGGTCGAATAAATGTAAAACCGCGGGGATTTCCAGCTTTAAAAATTTTGCTACGGGCTGGCCGCCAGGCCCCTGCTTGTAACCGCCCACTCGTTGATCCGCCATTCGGGAATCCCGGGGATGTCCAGGTTTTTTACATCCATGTAGTATTTATCCGCCAGGGTCTTGTTCCCCCGGATGTCGTAGTAGGAAGCAAGGTAGAAAAACATCCGGGCCTTGCGGGTTTCGCTTTTTTCCTTGCCGATTTTGAGGATCAGGTCATTGTCCCCGGCGAATTCCCGGTAGAGCCGCGTCATCAGGTATTCCAGGGAATCCTGGCCGGGGTTCTGGCGGACCCTGCGGAGGACCTGGTCCAGAAACGGCCGGGGATCCGCGGGTTTGCCCGCCTTCATCCAGCACAGGGAGGCCAGGAGGGCGTAACACCACTCGTTGGGGGCGTGGCGGTAAGCCTCCAGGAAGGCGTCCCTGGCCTCCGCCCACTGTTCCTTCTTCATCCGGATGATGCCCAGCCCTTCCCAGGAAAAGTAATACTCCGGCTTCAGCCGGGTAAGAGACAGGTAGGCGCTTTCCGCCCCCTCCGTATCGCCCAGCTCGTCCTTGATCCCCGCCACGTATACATAGGCAAGAAAATTAGCGCCGTCCAGGGCCACGGCCCGGTCGAATTCCGCCAGGGCCTCTTCCTTGCGGTTCAGATCCACCAGGACGGTCCCCCGATCCGTGGCGATCCAGTAGTCGCCGGGATCGAGCTTTGCCGCGGTATCCAGATCGTTCAGGGCCTGGACAGGATAACCCGCCCCCCGGTAGAGTTTCGCCCGCTCGGTAAGGGGGGCCGGTTCCTGGGGGTAGAGGGACACCGCCCGGTTGAGCAGGGCCTCGGCCTCTCTGGGTTCGTGGTTCTGACGGTAGATATTGGCCCGGCCGATAAGAGCCCCCAGGTGTCCGGGCTCAAGGGCCAGAGCCCGGTCGAAGTAGGAAGCCGCCGTCTTGGGGGAGCTTCCCCGGAGGGCGATGTTCCCCAGATCCACCAGGGCTTCCAGGTTGTCGGGATCCGCCTTTATCAGCCGTTCCAGGGCGGTCTTCTCGTCCCGGCTCCTTCCCCCGGCCCCGGCGATGGTGGAGAGAAGCATCAGGGCGTCGGTGTTGTCCGGCTCTTCAGTGAGGATCTTTTCCGCTATGGCCCGGCCTTCGGCGACCCGCCCGGCGGAACATAACACCGACGCTTTCAGCATCCTGATGCCGGAGCCGGCGGCCTCGACGGGGTTTATCCGCTCGAACAGCGCGAGGGCTTCGTCGAATTGTTCCTGGGCAAGGAATTCCGCCACCTGGGTAAGGATGGCCCGGGTTTCCGCCGGCCCGGACTCCGCGGCGGCGCTGAAGCTAGAGGCGGTGAGGAGGGCGCAAAGTAAAATCCGGCGAAACGGCCGGGAGAGATTCGGGAATCCGAATCCGGATAAGATCCGTAAGGGGACACTCAAAAACGAGCCGAAGTAAACACCCATAAAACCGCCCTATATTATAAAAATCACGGAGACAGATTGAATCCTTATGCCGAAAATAAGTAGTATCATGTTAATGAAAAGACCCGTCTTACCTCGTATTATCGGCTTATTAGGCCTTTATACTGTGGCATTTATCGCCTTGGGCATGATTCAATTCACCCGGCAGGGCGGATTTACCCGCCAGGTGGGGGATATGCAGGTAAGCGGGCGTTACAAGACAGAAAAACAGGGCGTCCCGGCGAATTCGGCGGAATTTGCCATTACCGGGAAGTTGAGCGTCTTCTTTGGGGGCCTCGAATTTTGTCTTGCCGGAGACGGGAACAAGGGGGGCTTCTTAAGCGCCGGCTCAGAGGCTCCCAATACCTCGGCCCTTCCCGAATACCTGGTTATATCCGGCAACACGGCGCTTTTCAGATTTTCCGGCGGCGGGGAACTCAACTTTACCAGCCTGAGCGGGGATTACGCGGAACTGCGGATAGAGGGGAGTTTTCCCCCGGATACTGAAGGCCTCCTTCTTTCCTACAGGCCTCTTAAAACCTCCCACATTCAGGATACGGAGGACGGTCTGCCGGCCATCATCGCCAACGGACAGCTTTATTCCTTCGGCCGTTCCGTCAAAGAGCGGGGGGGGCTTTTGTTTCTGGAGAACAACGGCGATTCCATCTCTTACCGGGAGGTTCCGGCGAAACCGGTCTTCAACCCGGAAGACTATACCCTTAGAGAGGCCCCGGGCCGGCAGTCCTACGACGCCGCTATCCGAGCCTGGCGGGACAGGCAGTATTTTCTCTGGGCCCGGCTTGTCCAGGAACAAAACGACGAGGATCTGGTGGTTGCCTTTCTGGGCGAATCCCTAGGGAGGGGGGCTTACCGGAACGCCAAGGCCCTGGTATCTCCGGCCTTTCTTAACGGGAACCGGCGCGGTTACGGATCTTCCCTCTACCTGGGGGGGATAGCCCGGACCTATTCCGCCTTAAATACCGCGGATCGGGAGCGGCTGAACCGGCTTTCCGGGCTAATCAATGAAAGATCCCCGGCAATTCTGGGGGAGGATCGCGCCTTTGAATACCTTGCCCTCCGGGGTTCCGCCGGTCTTATGGACGGCGCGGCGGCGCTGCTAAGGGATATCGATCCCGCCAGCCTGAGCCCCGAACTGTTTCCCGGTATGTTCGAGGGTTTTTCGGTTATGGGACGGCGCCAGCCCCAGGGAGATCCCTTCGGGGATCTTCCGGATCAGACCTGTCTCCTGGTTTCCCAAGAGCTTGCCCGGGTGCCCGGAGACTGGAATTCCGGCCAGGGGCTGGTACTGGCGTTCCGTGACGGGATCGCGGACACGGGGTTCAATCTGCGTCTGGGAAAGGCCCTGGCGGATTGGGCGGAAGCCGCCGGCAACGCGGCCTGGGCCGGGATTGGCCGCAGCCTTGTCCTCTCGGTTCTCGCTCTGGCCGACCAGGAGGGAACCGTCCCCGCCCGCCTCTCCCTTGACGGGACGGTCCCGGCGGAGGAGGGGGACCGGCTGGATTCAACCCGGCTCTACCGGATCCTTCAACCGGGCGAATACCACCCCCGGGCAGCCGCCTCGGAGATCGACGGCATCTGGGTCTGGACAAGTTCCCCCTCGGTATCAGCCGTCCGGGAAAACGGGACACTGGATGTCTCGGTGGATTTCCCCGCCGGGGAGACCCACTACCTGATGATCTGGGGTATCCAGCCTTTTAACCGGATGCAGCTCCACGGCATGGACTGGCGCTCGGATCCCCGTTACGAGAGCTACGATTCCTCGGGCTGGATCTACTATTCCCAGGACAGGCTTCTGGTGGTAAAGCTGAAACACCGTACCCAGACGGAACATATCAGGCTTTCCTACAGCCAGCCGGCCCCCTGACTTGATTCGCGGACCGATATACAGATCTGAGGCTGTTCCAAAACTTCAGCTTTTGGAACAGTTACCTTGAATTTTTGTCCTATTCCGCGCCAAGCTCCCCCGCCAATCCTTCCATAAGCTCGGCCCGTTCGCTTTCATCGTCCGCGATGATACTGGCCGCCAGGAAGCGGGCCACCGCGGTTTCGGTGGTGTAAGGCCCCATGGGGACAGCCCCCTCCCGCCAGATTTCCCGGGATCTGGCGTAGAGGGAGAAATCCACCAGCCCCTCCTGCTGGGAACTGCAGTAGAAACGGACTCCCCGGCGTTTTCCGACGTTAAAAGCCTTTTTGAGGGAGTAGGGGCCTTTCCGGAAACCCGCGGTCCCGGTATCGAAAAGCTCCAGAAAGAAATTTTTCACCCCCCGATCCATAAGCGCGGTCAGGTAATCCGCCCGGAGTCCCGGATAGATGCGGATCACGCAGATGGAATTTACCGCCTCCTCCAGAAGCTGGGAGAGGATGTAACGATCCGTTTCCAGGGCGCCGCTCGGGAAAGAGCCGCCGGTAAAGACCGGGATTCCCTGGTTCCAGTTGCGGAAGCCGTCCCGGCCGACGCGCTCGAATTTCAGGTTCAGCGGGGAGAGCACCTTCCCCCCGTGTACCACGTAGACTCCCTTGGTCTTCTTCAGCGCCAGGTTCACCGCTCTTTTCAGGGTCGCCCCCGCCTCGCTTCCCTGGCCGGGCGCCGTGGAGGAGGCGGCAACCACGATGGGGACCCCGGCGTCGGCAAAGAGCCAGTAGAGCAGCGGGGCGGTGTAGGACAAGGTGTCGGTTCCATGGGTGATCACAATGCCCCTGGCGTTGCCGGAATTCAGTTTTTCCCCTATCGATTCTATCAGAACAGCCCAGTCGGAGGGAACGATTTCTTCCGAGAGGATCCGCCTTACCGGTATGGCTTCCACCCTTACCTGGGGCCTCTCCTCCTCCGGATTCCGGGCCAGGAGTTCCCGCAGAACCTGCTCGTCCCCGGCCTCCACCGTGCCGTCTTCGGCTACCCGGCCCGATATCGCCCCGCCCATGGAGAGCACATAGACCAGGGAAACCGAGAGCTGCTCCCGCAGAATATCCCTTACCAGGATGGGATCCGCCAGGCCTCCGGATTCTTTCATCACCAGTCCGGCAAGAAACTGTACCGGCCCCGAATCGCCTTCCCGAATCCGGCCGACCTCCTGGGGGTTCCCCCGGATTACCGATCCGACTATGGCCTCGATGGTTTTCCGGTCATTAAGCTGCTCCCAGCCCCGTTCCCGGATGATATCCTCAGGATCCCGGTTCTCTTTCAGCGCTTCCGGAATAAGCTGCTTTGCTATGCTCCCGTGAATCCGGCGGGTTCCCAGCATCCTGAGGATCCGGGCGAAGCGTTCCGGCGTCAGGGAGGACCTGGCGGGGCCGAGCCCCGAGCGCTTAAATTCCTTGACCAGGAAAGAGGCCATCCACTGCGCCGCTTCCCGGCTGTCCGCGCCGAAACCGGCGGTTTCCTCAAAGTAATCGGCCCGGCTTTTTTCGTCGCAGAGGAATTCCGCCTGAAACTGGGTAAGGCCGTAGTCGTTTATCAGCCGCCTGCAGCGGTTCTCGGGAAGTTCCGCCGGCGGATCGCCGAGAATTGCCGGATCCGGCCGGAAGGGGGGAATGTCCCGGGGCAGGGAAAACCTGATCCCCTCCCCTCCTTCCCGGGTTTTGAAAAATTCGGAGGCGTTTTTCGATTCGTTCCAGATTCTGCTTTCCGGCGCCACGGCCTCTCCCCCGGTGAGAATTTTCTCCTGCCGGGAAAGTTCCGCGTTCACCGCCTTGGAAACAAAGTTGAAAGAGTTGAGATTCCGCAGTTTAACGAAATCGGCCGGCGGATTGGGGTAACTCGCGATGGCCACATAGGCGTTGCAGCGTATAAGGCTCTCCAGGACAGCCCGCTGCCCGCCGCTTTCCTCCGGGGAGGGGAATTCCGGAACGGCCGGTTCGGGCAGGCCCGACATGATTTCCAGGTACTGAATCCGGCGGCGCAGGCTGGAGAGGAAGACCTCGGTCTCTTCCCCTATCTCAAAGGCCGGCGCGGTCCTGATCCGGATGGAAGGCATGCCCGCCCGGGAGTAGTCCATCCTTACCTCTCCCCGCTCCCGAATCAGCCGGCCGGCGTCCTCTTCGATACGTATTTCGGGAATCTCCACCCGCTTCTTCCGGCGGTGGAACATGATGTCGATATAGGCGCCCCTTCCAAGTTTCAGGGAAAAAAGGGAAAGATTTACCGGAGGCTTCTGGTTCAGGGGATCGGAAAATTCCGGGGGAAGCCGGACATTCAGTTCGTAAGGAACCTCCGGGACAAGGACGCCGCTTAGGCCCCGGATAAGGAGGGCGGCTTTACGAAAGGCCAGGGGGTTCAGCCCCGGTTCCCCCCCTTCCCCCCGGCAAACGGGGCAGGATTCCCCGGGGCCGCAGGGACAGAAAGTTTTGGCGGCGGTGGGCAGCAATATACGGGTTTCCAAAGAAATATAGGGCTTTAACACCTTTTTCCCCAAAAATTTAATGGAAAATTTATCATGGCGAATGTATAATAAAGCAAATAAAGAAACAATAATAGTAAAAGATCGGGGAAGGGAACGAAAACCGGGAAAGGGAATACCAATGCCGAAAATTTGACTTTTTAAACGGCATGGAGTACCCTCGATTGAATATATACAGACCAAAAAGTCGTTGGAAAACCCTTCGGAAAGTGTTTTTCATGAGGAGAAAAGCGGGTGACAAGGCGAGATTTCCCCAAAATTCACTTCTATGACCAGGATTTTGTCGATATCTACGACAAAACCTGGGCATGGATTCAGGACTGCTGGAACCCGGGCAGTGAGCAGGGCGGAGGAATCGAGGGGAAATTTTTCTCGTATCCGGGAAGCCCCGTGGTTCAGCAGACCGACGCTATTTTTTCGTCTTTTTTTCTTGTCTATTCAAACCGGATCTACCAGGCCCATCCCACGCTGGATCTCTTTTACAGCCGCCAGGAGAGCGACGGGGCAATCCGTTCCGCCTACGACGTGCTTACCGGGCTGCCCATACTGGACGAGGATAATCCCGAAGGTCTGGGGATACCCCTTTTCGCCTGGGCGGAGTACAACCTGTACCACAAGACGGCCAACAAAAAGCGGGTAAAAGACGTGCTCCCCATCCTCCACAAATACACCGATTGGATAGATTCGGTCTTCAGAAAGCCAAACGGTCTCTACAGCCCTCCCCTTTCCGCCAGCGGCATGGGCAATTCCCCCCGGGAAAACGCGGCCTATCCCATGGACTTTAACACCATGATGGCTATTAACGTGCTCTATATGTCCGCCCTGGCGGATATTCTTAACGACAAAGAGGCAAGTTTCCACTACAAAAAGCATTACTTTTCCCTCAAGACCCGGATCAATACCCTGATGTGGGATCCCGGCGAGGGCTTTTACTGCGACATCGACCAAAACGAAAAGCGGCTCCCGGTAAAGACCATCGGCGCGTACTGGGCCCTCCTGGCGGAAATTCCCAACGACGACAAGGCGGAGCGGATCATCACGAAGCTTTCCGACCCCCTGTACTTCGGTTCCCCCCACCCGTTCCCCTCCCTGGCGGTAAACGAGAGCTCCTTCAACGAAAACGGGGACGGTTTCCGGGGATCGGTCTTTCCCCACCTTACCTTCATGGTGATCAAGGGGCTTGAACGTTACCACCGCTGGGATCTGGCCCGGGAATGCGCCATTCGCCACCTCTACTTTGTGCTGGATTCCATGAGCCACGACGGGAACCACCACAAGGGGAACCTTTGGGAAGCCTACCTTCCCTTAAAAGAGGGGCCCGCCCGCTGGCCGGAACAGAACGGTTTCCCCCGGTCTCAGTATCTGACTTACGACGCCCTGTCTACCATCTGTCTGACCATCGAAAATATCGTGGGGCTCTTTATCTCCCTTCCCCGCAAGACCGTGGACTGGATAATCCCCAGCCTGGAGATCATGGGGGTGGAGAACCTCTCCCTTAAAAAAAACATGATCACTATCCTTTCCAACAAGAGCGGCCGGGGCTGGGAGATCCACATGGAAAGTGAAAAGCTTTACTACTTTACAATCAATATCCTGGGGAAGAAGAAAAAAACCCTGCCCATCCCTTCCGGGAAGTGCTCGATGCTGATCGATAAGCTGAAAGCGGGCGTATCCAACAATAACAGCTAAATCGTTTAATCTCTGGTAGTTATTTCGAAAAACTTACGGCTTTGAAACAGCCTTATTGGATAATAAGCCGATAATATTTTAAGTGAGGCTGTTCCAAAACTTCAGCTTTTGGAACAAGCTCAAGTATTAAAAAAAATTGTTGGAAGTACAAAATGGAATTTTTGACGGTCCTTGAATTGAGCGCCTCTCCCCGGAAAACCTGGGAAAAGCTGGCCAGGGATGGAGAACTGGTGATTACCGACAAGGGAAAACCTGCCGCCATCATGTTGAATATTTCCGGGTGCGGCTTTGACGAAACGGCCCGGCTTATCCGGCAGACAAAAGCCATACGGCTCTTGAGCCGTACGTAGACCGCGCGGGGCGGAGAAAGGGGCCACTACCACGGGCCTTAGAGTCCGGTTACATTACCAGGACCCAGGTTTGTATTGATCCTTTCTCCCCATCCTCCGATAATTAGATTCTTATGAAAAGCGGCCTTGTCGCGGTTATCGAAATCGGCTCCACCGGCATAAGGCTCCTGGTGGCGGAGATCTTTCCCGGCGGCGGGGTGTTCGGGAACAAGCGCGACGTTTCGGGTCAAAGATTCACGGAATCGGGAGAGGGGGGCTGGCGGGAAGTGGATCGGGCGGGAAGGCCCGTTACCCTGGGCTGGGATGTGTTTACCACCGGGGAGATAAGCCGGGAATCCTTTCTGGAATGTCTTTCGGTGCTGCATAATTTCCGGGAACTCCTGCGGGGCTGGGAAATTGTCCCGGAGAACATCCACGTAATCGGCACCAGCGCCCTGCGGGTCGCCAGGAACCGGGACGTATTCGTCGACCGGGTAAAGCAGGAGACCGGTTTTTCCCTGCTCATCGTGGAGGGCATCGAGGAAAACCGGCTCATATACCTGGCGGTGCGTTTTGTCCTGAAGCAGGATCTCCCTATCTTCTGGCGGGCCAATTCCATGATCATCGAGGTAGGCGGCGGTTCCACGGAGCTGATGCTGCTCCGCCGGGGCAAGATGGTGGCCGCCCACAGCCTGCGCTGGGGGACCATCATGATAGACCGGCAGTTCCGCCGGAGCCGGGGGACAGGGTACTCCCAGGGGCGTTTTATGCGGGAAAACCTCCGGAACACCATGGGTTTCCTCAACGCCGAAATGGATCTTGCCCATGTCAGAACCTTTGTGGCCCTGGGCTCCGACGCCCGGATCGCGGCGTCCCTGGTCGGTACGGAGCTTAACGAGTACAGCAGGATCATTAACCGGGACGATTTTATCGCCTTCGCGGAAAAAGTGGACAGCTACGGGATAGAGGAATGTGTGCAGCGTTTCCACATTTCCTACGAGGAGACGGAAGGTTTTGTTTCGGGTATGCAGGTCTACAAGCTGCTTCTGGAGCAGACCCACGGGGCCAAAGTGGTGGTTCCCCTGGTATCCATCCGGGAAGGCTACCTGCTGGATCTTGCCATGGGGGTGGAAAGCGAACTGCAGGAGGAATTCTACTCCCAGATCGTCGCCGGCGCGGTAAACCTGGGGCGGCGCTATCATTTCGACGAGGCGCATAACCTGCAGGTGGCGAAACTCTGCATGTTTCTCTTTGACGCCCTGACCCGCGAGCACGGCATGAACCGCCGGGAACGGATGATGCTGGAAACCGCGGCGATCCTTCACGATATCGGCAAGTACATCAAGAATTCGGGCCATCAGCTCCACGGCCAGTACATTGTCGCCAATTCGGAGATCTTCGGCCTTCACCAGGAGGAACTTGCGATCATCGCCAACGTGATCCGCTACCACCGGGGGCCGCCCCCCCAGGACAGGGATATCGACTATATCGCCCTGCAGCGGGAGGAACGGGTTCTGGTACTCAAGATGGCATCCATACTCCGGGTGGCGGACGCCCTGGACCGGGGACATTCCCAAAACATCCGCAGCGTTACTGTTGAAAAGCGGGGCGAAAGCCTGGTGCTGCGGCCCCAGGAGGGGGTACACGATCTCAGCCTGGAACTTATCGGGCTTGAGGAAAAGGCGGGCATGTTTCAGGATGTATTTGGCTACAAAGTTGTTTTGAGTTAGGGGTTAGTTTATGACGGGAAAAAACGGCGGCGGCGGACAAAACACCGCGCCCGCCTCCTTATCCATGCCTTCCTCTCTTTCCGGGGCCGCCGGTTTCATTAACCGGGATCTTTCCTGGATAGACTTCAACGCAAGGGTGCTGGAGGAGGGTCTCCGGAAGGATCTCCCCCCCCTGGAACGTTTCCGCTTCCTCTCCATCGTGTCTTCCAACCTGGACGAATTCTTTATGGTTCGGGTGGCCGCCATAAAACGGGCCATCCGGGCCGCCGGGGGGGAAGGCCGATCCGGGCGCGGTCCGGGGGAGGGCGCCGCTGCTACGGCGGCCGATCCCTCGGGTCTTAGTATGGCGGATCTGCTCAAACGCTGCTCCGAAAAGATCCGTCTGATTATCGATCAACAGTACCGCTGCCTTAAGGAAGAGGTGTTTCCCGCCCTTGCCGGGGGCGGGCTTGTGCTGGCCCGGCCGGAGGACTGGACGCCGGAACAGCGGGACTACCTGGAATCTTACTTCATGAACGAGATCTACCCGATTCTTACCCCCCTCCGGGTAGAGGCGGAAGGCCCCCTGCCCTCCATCGGGGGCTTCAGCCTGAACTGCGCCTTTTTGCTGGAATCCGCCGGTATCTTTCCCCTGGGAATTTCCGCCCCCGCCGCCGAATATACCGCCATCGTGCAGATCTCCCCGGCCCTTGGCCGGATCGTCCTCCTGCCCGAAGCCGGGGA